>DXDC01000451.1 GCA_019115685.1 Candidatus Agrococcus pullicola | reverse complement strand
CACGTTTATCGAGCGCCTTGCCCTTCAGAGCACCGGAGAGCATCAGCGGCTCGCCGATGGATTCACCGATCGGGAGGCGAGGGTTCAACGACGACGACGGGTCCTGGAACACGATGCCGACATCCTGCATGAGGTCCTTCGTCAGCCTCCTCGACGGCTTCGTCAGATCGCGGCCGGCAACTCTGAGCCTGCCCTCCGCAATCGGATGGAGACCGATGGAAACGCGTCCGATCGTCGACTTGCCAGAACCCGACTCGCCCACAAGCCCGAGCACCTCGCCCGGGTAGATGGAAAGGTTGACGTTGTCGACGGCCCTGAACGTGCCCAGCTTGCCCTTCTTGCCGTACTCGATCGAGACGTTCTCCAGCATGAGCACGGGCTCACCGACCTGGATCGCCCTCGTCTCGTCCCCTGGCTCCTGTTCCTCGACCTCCTGCGCCGCTTCAATATTCGCCTGCACGCGCCCGGCGAGCTCTTCGTCCTCAACGTCTGCGGCAAGCGCGAGCGTTGCGGTGAGGTCGATCTCCTCGTGCTTGTCGTCACCTTCACCGAGACTCAGCACAGCATCCAGCAGCTCCTTCGTATACGGATGCTGCGGACGCTGGAAGATGTCGCGAATAGCGCCCTGCTCCACGATCTCGCCCTTCTGCATGACCACGACCCAGTCGGCGAGGTCAGCGACAACACCCATGTCGTGCGTAATGAGCAGAACTGCCGAGCCGAGGCGATCCTTGAGGTCGCGCATGAGGTCGAGAATCTCCGCCTGCACCGTCACATCGAGCGCGGTCGTCGGCTCGTCGGCGATGAGCAGCTCCGGGTCCAGGGCGAGCGCCATCGCGATCATGGCGCGCTGCCGCTGACCGCCCGAGAGCTGGTGCGGGTAGGATTTGAAACCCTTCACGGGGTCCGGCATCTCGACGAGTTTCAGCATCTCGAGTGCGCGCTCTTTCGCTTGCGACGGCAGCATCGCGCGGTGGAGGCGCAGCGCCTCCGTGATCTGGAAGCCGACCGTGAATACGGGGTTCATGGCGGTCATCGGTTCCTGGAAGATCGCGGAGACGCGGTTACCGCGTACTCTGCGCATCGCCGTATTCGTCATCCCCATGAGCTCGTCGCCGTTAAGCTGAATCGAACCCGAGAGGCGCGCCGTCTTCGGCAGTAGATCCAGAATCGCCATGGAGCTGACGCTTTTCCCGGAGCCGGATTCACCGACCACCGCAACGATTTCGCCTCTGCCGATCTCGTACGAGATCTTCTTCGCCGCCGGTGTCCAAACTCCGTCCACCGCGAAGTCGACGCTCAGATCGGTGATTCGCAGTGCGGGGGCGTCAAGGTGTCGTTCCTCAGTCATGCCCTCTCCTCATCTTGTACATGGGGCTTCGTGAGCCCTGTTCGCTGCATAGCGGCGGCACGGCCGCGTGCGAGAATATCCGCATGGCTCGTGGCTTTACTTCGAATACTTTCGTGTCCAGGACCAACCGCGGGTTGGCGCTGCTCAGCGCATTCTTCGTCGTGAGCTTCGGTATCGCCATGGGGTTCTACGCCTACGGTCCGCAGGGTTATGCAATCGTGGCGGTCGGCATTGCATGGCTGCTGCTGACCATCTACTTCTGCCTCTGGAGACCGAAGCTCGAGGTTGCCGACGATTCCGTGCGTATCGTGAACCCGTTGCGCACTGTCGATATTCCTTGGTCGACCGTCACCTACGTGGACACGAAGTTCACGCTGACGATTTTCACGCCGTTCGGCCGGTTTCCCGCCGCCTGCGCGCCGCAACCGGGTCAGCTCGCTTCTCGACGCGCTATCAAGCGCGTCGAGAAGGAGCCGAACTCGCACACGGCATTGAATTCCGGTGTGCGTATCGGCGATCTTCCCGGCACGGAGTCGGGAGACGCAGCAGCTCTCGTTCGCGACCGCTGGGACACCTGGCGCGATCGCGTTCGCGACGACGCTCCCGATGCCGATGCCCACGCCCCCGACAAACGCCGGCACTACGGAGTCATCGCGACGATGGTGCTGATGCCCCTCGCAGTTGTTGTTCTGGCTCTTCAGTAATCGCATGACAGCCACCTACGACTGCTCGCGCGTGCGGCGTCGGTTGAACCGCTTCTGACGCGGATCGAACGCCTCACGCAAGCCGTCTCCGACGAAGTTCACCGCGAGAGCCGGGGTTACGATGAACAGGGCTGGCCACCAGTACAGCCACGGCCGGTTCGCGAACGCGGTCTGATTGTCGGAGATGAGGCGACCGAGCGACACCTCGGGGGGTCGAATTCCGTACCCCAGGTAGCTCAGGCCGGTCTCGGTAAGAATTGCCGCCGCCATCAGTAGGCTCGAGGCCACAATCACAACACCGACGGCATTCGGCAGGATGTGCTTGAAGATGATGCGCGCATCGGATGCTCCCGCGACACGAGCCGCGTCGACGAATTCGCGTTCCCGCAGCGTTAGAAACTCACCGCGCACGAGACGAGCGATAGACATCCACAAGAAGGCGCCCAGAAGCGTACCGAGAACCCAGATTCCCATGTCACCGCTGATACGGCCGACGACGGCACCGATGACGAGCGCTGGAATCACGATGAAAACATCGGTAATGCGCATGAGCAATGCGTCGATCCAGCCGCGGAAGTAGCCCGCGACGGCACCGATCACGGTTCCGATTACGGTTCCCACTCCGCCGATCAGCAGCATCACGAGGTACGAGTTCTGAATACCCCGCATAGTCATGGCGAAGTAGTCCTGGCCGATGGTGTCCTGCCCGAACGGGTGCTCCAGGGTCGGAGCACCGTTCGGAGCCGCCTGCGGGTACGGCGTGCGGTGGTTGAGCTCCCAGATGCCGGAAATCGGACCGAGCCCGACCATGACGACCGAGAACACCCAGATGCCGATGAACACGATGAGCGACCCCATCGCGAGCGGGTTCGTGACGAAGCGCTTGAGGATCAGCGTCCACTGATTCTCGGACTTGATTCGCTCTTCCACGGGAAGGTTTGTTGGTTCAGCCATTACTTCACCCTCACTCTCGGGTCGAGCACCGCGTACATCAAGTCAGCGATGAAGTTGAACGCGATCGCCAGAATCGCGATGACGAGGAAGTACCCCATGATCGGATTCAAATCGAGTTTCTGCAATCCGACATCGAACATTCGCCCCATGCCGGCGATCGCGAAGACTCGTTCGGTGATGAGAGCGCCGCCCAAGAGGGTTCCGACGTCCGCTGCGACGATCGTGGTGAGTGGGATGAGCATGTTTCGGAATGCGTGTCGCATGACGATCGTGTGCTCGCTCAGGCCCTTAGCACGCGCTGTGCGGATGTAGTCCTGGTTGAAGACCTCGAGCAGGCCCGCACGAGCGAAGCGCGTGTAGAACGCGAACGAGATCAGCGTCAGCGAAATGGTGGGCAACAGGAAATGCATCAGCTGGTCGAGGCCGGCGCCCCACATATCCGCCGTGTAACCGGTCGTCGAGGCCTGCGCCGTGGCCATGGGGCGCCCGTTGATACGGGGGTGATTGATATACGCGGGCCAGGCCTGCATGAAGCGATCGACGACGACGAAGGACGAGGCGAAGAAGCCTGTCAGCGTCGCCGCACGAATCACTTGCCCTTTGTCGGGGCCGAAGAGGCTCACAATCCAGCCGATCAGCATGCTGCCGGCTATTGCGCCAACTGCCAGGATCATCAGCGTCCACACGGACGAAACGTTGAACAGCCCCTGCAGCGTGAAGTAGCAGATGTACGCGACCGCGCCCGCGATACCGGCGGCGAGCAAGGCTCTCCGGTTTTTCAGGTTCGCCGTCAGCGCGGTCATCCCGACGACCGTAAAGCCAATCAGCAGGAACAGCAGCACCGGTCCCAGGTGAGGCTCACGGAAAAAGTCCGTCACGTTGATGTAGATGAGCGCAGCGGCCGTGGCAACGCCGGCCGAAACGAACGTGATGATCCGCTTCTTCATGTCACCGCCGAGCAGCATCGCCCACACAATGGCTGACAGCAGCGTTACAGCGATGACCCAGAACACTCCGATTTGAGGTGGATCACCTCGTGAAATGAAGTTGTTGAATCCGATCGCACCGAACTCCTTGAGCAGCACCGCGATCAGGAACGACGGCAGTGAGTAGAGGAAGAACGACAGGAACGTCACGGATATGTCGAAAGCGGAATTCTGCCGCAGTGCCGTGATCATACCCACGGCGACACCGAGGATGATCGCCAGCACGGTCGCTACTGTTACGAGCCGAACGGTTGAAGCCATCGCCGGTGGCAGCAGCTGTGCTACTGCGAACCCTTCCACGCTGTTACCGAGCGTGCACTCGAAGGCGAACGGTACGAGACATCCGCCGACGCCGCCAAGCCAGTGGAACCAGCGCAGCACGGGCGGGATATCGAGGTTGAGAAGATCGATTCTTCGCTGAATCAGCTCTTCTTTATTGATTGCGTTTGATGCGCGCAGCTCTTCTAGGGGATCACCCGAAACAGCTGTCAGCGTATACATCAGGAATGACGCAGCAACGATGGTCAGGATGGAGACCAGGATGCGTCTTGTTATGTATGCGAACACGTCGTTGTACTCCGGTCGTCAGGGGAAACTACACCATGATTACGCAAAAGGGTTGAGAGTGCAAAAATGCACCGGCCGTGCCGCAAGTGCGGTCACGGCCGGTGCCTTTTTGGTCAACCCTTAGGGTGTGATTTCAACGATCTGGATGGGATCAGCTCTGTCGAGCTAGATCGACCATTCCAGGATGTTGTGGATAACACCGGTCTGGTTCGGGTTGTAGAGCAGACCATCAACGGTTCCGTTGTGGGCGACCAGGCCCGGCGACTGGAACAGCGGCAGTCCGTACGCGTCCTCAAGCGTGATCTGGTCGATCTCGACCATGATCTCGAGCATGCGCTCCGGGTCCTCGATCAGAGTCTGCGACTCGTCCACGAGAGCGTCGATGTCGGCGTTGCTGAAGTTGTTGTAGTTACCGCCACCACCGGTCTGCCAGACCTGCGGCAGGCTGGCGAAGCCGACTCCCGGCGAGATCCAACCGAAGATCGCTGCATCGTAGTCATCGGAGCCGAGACGCGGCGACCACTCGGGGTCACCCTCGTCGACGATCACGAAGCCTGCTTCTTCAGCGCTCTGCTGGATGAGGCGGAACGCGTTGACACGGTTGGGGTTGTCCGCTGCGTACAGGATGCGAACTTCGGGGGTTTCTCCGTTCAGGAGTTCCCGAGCCGCCTCGATGTCGGGCTCGTCGAACGCCTCGTAGCCGTTCACCGCAATCGCAGCCTGGTAGTCGTCACCGTTGGAGGGGACGTACATCTGCGAGTTCAGGATCTCGGCTTCGGGGTTCGTCGGCGTTACGATGGCATCCAGGATCGCCTGGCGCGGGATCGTGTGCAGGAAGGCCTCGCGAATCCGCTGGTCCTCGAAGACTCCGCGGAAGCTGAGGTCGACGTGGTCGTACGAGAGCTGGTCACCGGTGATGATCTCTGCGCCGTTCGACTCGAGCGTCTGCACCGTGTTGGCGTCGGCCTGCGGCTCGATGATGTCGACCTCGCCGTTGGCCAGCTGCTGGATCTGCGTCGAAGCGTCACCGATGAAGCTGATGATCAGCGTGTCGACGCCCGGGGCGTCACCCTGCCAGTTCGGGTTCGCGCTGAACTCGATGTAGCCACCGTCATTGGCGACGAAGTCACTGACGACGTAGGGGCCGGCAGCCACGAGAATACCCTCGTCGCTCGGCATCTCCGTGATGGCGTATCCGTTGTTGAAGAACGAACCGATAGCCTCGAGGGTCTCGTCGTTGTTGTAGCCGGGCTCAGCGTCCGTGAAGAACTCCGTGAGCTCCTCCGCGGTCATGTCGACCTGATCGGCGAACACGTGCGCGGGCTTGCCGAGCATGTTCACGAGCTCCCAGTCAACGTAGGGCTCATCGTACGTGATCGTCAGGGAACGAGCCTCGCGGTCGATCTCCGGGAAGTCGGTGGTGTCGAGGCCGGCCGTGGAACCTGCGAGCGAGAAGTAGGATGCGGGCTCGCCGTCGGCGTCTTCGCCTGCGAACCAACCGGAGTTGATGACCCAGGTCAACAGCATGTCATCAACGGACATCTCAGTGCCGTCGGACCACACCGCGTTCTCGTTGAGCGTGTACTGCACGGTCAACGGATCTTCCGAAAGCAGTTCGAAGGAACCATTCGTCTCGTCGCGGATGCTCACGATCTCGGCGCTCTCGTTGGCGCGAGTGTTCAGGAACGTACCGGGGCCGCTGCTGCCCCAACCGTTACCGGTCAGGTAATCGATCATCCCGTTGGTGTTCAGGTTGTGATCGGACGTGGCGCCGTTCAGCGAGTTCGCGGCGTTGGTGGTCGCGACTGTGACGGTGCCGGATGTGCCGGTGTCACCGTCTCCGTTGTCGTCACCGTCACCGCCGCCATTGGTGGTGCAGCCCGCGAGAACGAGCGCAGCCGCCGCCGAAGCGGCAATTGCTGCGCTGAACTTACGGCTGCTCTTGAAGCGGGTGCTCAAGGCTTGCCTCCTTGGTTTCGCACGAGCACGTGGTTGTGCTCGATCAGTTACCACTCAACTGTAGAACCGAGGTAGCCCCGTTCGGGTGCGAAATCCCGAAACGTTACGAAGCGGTGATCTTCCAAACTTTCACCGCTGCGCTCCAGCCTTATCCGCCGACCTCCCAATTGAAGGCATCCTGCCCGATGTACGGAGCGGAATCGGTCATGCCGGCCCCCACAATGGCATCGGTGTGCAGCGCGATCGCAGGCACCTGGTAGAGCGGCATGCCCACGACATCGGCAACGAGGTACTGTTCGAGCTCGATCAGGACGTCCAGGCGATTGTAGACATCCGACTCCTGCATCGCCGTGGCGACGAGTCTGTCCACGTCGGGAGAACTGTAGCCAGAGTAATTGCGCTCGCCGTCCGTGACGAATCTGGATGCGAGGTCTTCGAAGCTCTGCCCGCTCGTGGAGTCTGTGGTCAGTGCGACATCCCAGGCGTCCGGCTCCGAGAGCGCCTGCTGCCATTCGTCTGTGCTGCAGTCCTCGAGCGTCCATCCTCGTTCCGCCGCAGCCGACTGCATGACTTCGAACTGCATGACCTGGAGCTCGGCTCGTGGATCGAACAGCACGCACACGTCGCGGTCGGTTATCGCAGCTCGATCGAGGAGATCCTCCGAGTCATCCTCGTCGAGTCCCGTCAACTGCGAGAAGCCCGATGATTCGGCCGCGCCGGATGATTCCTCGTGGCTGGGGTGGAACGTCCAGGTCATACGGCTCGTAACGCCCTCGATCGTGTCGACGGCGACGGCGTTGACGTCCGTGACGCTGATGGCGGAGAGGAAGGCCTGACGCACACCGCTATTGGCGAACAGCATGTCGTTCTTGCCACCCGCGATGTTGAAGTCGATGCGCACGAACGACTCGGAGCTCCCGCTCAGTGCACGGTAACCGCGTCGATCCATGTCGGCGATGGACTGCCAGTTCTGCACTGTGCTCTCCGGAATCGCCAGATCGATCTGACCCGTAGTGATGGCGTTCATCATCTCGGCAGTGCTATCGAACGGCACGATCTGCACGGTCTCGGCGACCGCGCCGTTGCCCATCCGGTACTCCTTGTTGGGCTTGAGCGTCACCGTGCCCGCAGGGTCGACGCTCTCCAGCATGTACTGCCCGTTGCTGACCCGTGCACCCTCTCCCGGTTCACCGTTGAGGGAGAACAGCTCCCTGTACGAATCCGCCAGTGCCGCGATACGGCCCTCGTCACCCGTTGCGAACGCTTCCTTCACAGCATGCTTCGCCACCATCGGATCCCCGATGTCGAGCGCATGCTGCGCCACGACGTGCGCCGGCAGCAGCTGGCGAATGCCGAGCTCCCACTCCAGCACCGGCTCCGTGTACTCGACGTCCATGGTGCGGTTATCGCCCGCCAGACGTGCAGGTTCCGTTCCGTACTGCATCGGCGACCACGCCGAGTCGAACCACGCGGCGCCGGACGGGACATCGAGCATCCCGTCCCCTGTGACGTGCTCGTCCCGCTCGAACCCCTCGGGCGCGAAGTGCTCCGATGCGGCGGCCCAGGCCAGGATCAGGTCGGCATCGTCGGTCGGGACTGCATCGCTCCACGCCATGCCCTCCTCGAGCGAGTACCGCACCGTCAGCGGCGCCGTTTCGACCACGTCCACGGAGATGAACTCCGTGTTGAACGTCACCGTCGGCACGGTGCGCATCGCGATCGGCGTGTACATCAGATTGCTCACGAGCTGCTCCGCGCTCGCAGCGGGCAGCAGCGGATTACCGAGGGAAGCGTCGTGTGAGTTCACGGTCGTCGCGGTATCGAGGACGCCGATGCGAAGACTCGTGTCCTCAGCAACGCGGTTCATGCCGATGCCCTGCGAACAGGCGGAAAGCAGAAGCGCACCGATCGTCGCGAGCGCCACGATGGCAGATGATCGTCGCTTCGCTCGTTGTCTTTCTCGCACGTAGGCCTCCCCCAGCGCATGGTAGCAATTTCAGTTGGCTTGCTCATGACCTGCTTCGACCTCCTCCTCCACACCCCGGCACCCTTCCCACATCAACCTCCCGGTCGCCTGGCGATGAGGAAGCGTGTTCACGGCGTGTCGTCGCCCAGAGAGAAGTTGGCGGCAAGGCGACGCAGACGTTAGGAGAATCGTTCGAAGTGCATCCGTTCATGCTCGGCCGACGGGACTGCCGGCATGTGCTCCTAGACTGTCGCTATGACTCCCGCGCTGCTGGTCTACGACGGTGACTGCTCGTTCTGCACTTCGTCGGTGCAGTGGCTCCAGGATGCTCTTGGGCGGTTCCCGAAAGCCGTGCCGTACCAGCACCTCGACTACGAATCGTTCGGGCTGGACGAGTACGACGTCACCCACGCGGCGTGGCTTATCGATACTCGCGTACCCATGCGCCTGTGGGCGGGCGCGGACGTGTTCGCCGCCATCCTGGCGGGGCAGCGCTCACTGCCGATCGCGTG
>DXDC01000450.1 GCA_019115685.1 Candidatus Agrococcus pullicola | reverse complement strand
GTGAGCATCGTCTTCATGCCGGGCTGGGTCATGTTCGGAAGAACGCTGTTCGGCGCGCCGCTCGGTACTGCGCTGCTCCTGTTCACGCTCTTGGCACCCGTGTTCGCGCTCGGAATTGCCGTCGTCGTGGGCGTGACAACACTGCGGCGCGATGTTCGAAAGACGAAGGCGGTCACGTGGGCAGACGCGGCATGGGTGGGTTCGTGGCTCTCGCTGTTCCTGCTCTACGGGTTCTTCGTTGTCGTCGACGGCGCCGACGGCCCTGCCAGTGCACTGAGTGCGCTCGCAGGCGACGGGGCGCTTCCGGCCTCGAGTGCGCTGTCGGCCATCATCGGTCTTGCCGTTCCGGTCTTCGGAGCAGTTGTGCTGTGGAAGCAGATCCGGGCGTTCGCGCGTGACACGCAACGCAGACTGCAGGACTACGCGGAGCGTATGCAGGAAGAGGCACACGGAACACGGCGGCCTATCCAGATGGATGCAACGTTCGAGAGCGCGGATGGTCCTCAGAGCGGGCAGCGCATCATCGTCGAGGATAACGACGAAGATCGTTGATGCCTGGCTGGTTTCGCGATGCCGAAACATGTGGCAAGATAGGTAGCTGTGCCATGCGCAGCCTCTGCCGCTGGGGAGCATGGAGCTGGCACGCCCTCAACGACAACGAACGAGCAGCCGACCAGCGGCGACTGCAGAGAGCGATAACGCCATGCATATTCTTCAGGACCTTGACGCTCAGAGCCTCAAGACCGATCTGCCCGACTTCCGCGCCGGTGACACCGTCAAGGTGCACGTGAGCATTATCGAGGGCAGCCGTTCGCGTATCCAGATCTTCCAGGGCGTTGTGATCGCCCGTCAGGGACGCGGCATCGGCGAGACCTTCACGGTTCGCAAGCTTTCTTTCCAGGTCGGCGTTGAGCGTACGTTCCCGGTGCACTCGCCGAACATCGACAAGATCGAGCTCGTGAGCCGCGGTGACGTTCGCCGCGCGAAGCTCTACTACCTGCGCGACCGAGTCGGCAAGGCTGCTCGCATCCGAGAGAAGCGCGAGAACTAAGCACACTCTTCAAGGGCGGGTGGTCATCGGATCACCCGCCCTTCGCGTATCACGGTGATGCTCACTGCGCTCACCGGTCTTATGGGTATGCTTGCCTAGGCATGCAGGGGGTTCGATGGCAGAGACAACAGCTCGACACGCGGAGAAGTCTTCTCCTTCGAGCTTCGGTAGAAGCGCACTACTGCTGCTTCGCGACCTCGTTGTCGTCTTTCTGCTTGCGGTGCTCATATCCTTCCTGGTGAAGACATTCCTGCTCAAGCCGTTCTACATTCCCTCGGAGTCGATGGCGAATACGCTGCAGGTCAACGACCGCATTGCTGTGAGCCTGCTGACACCGGGCCCGATTGACGTGCAACGTGGTGACGTCGTCGTGTTCGAGGATCCCGGTGGTTGGCTGCACGCGCCTCCCGCGGAGTCACCCGGTGGCGTTGCCGGGGTCTTCAGGGACACGATGGTGTTCATAGGGCTGGCGCCCGACGAATCCCATGGCTACTTGGTAAAACGAGTCATCGGGCTCCCCGGCGACACCGTTGAATGCTGCAATGATTTCGGTCAGCTCCTCGTCAATGGCGTGCCGATCAATGAGCAGTATCTGCAGCTTGATCAGGAGGGGCTGCCGGCTTCCGGTATCGAGTTCGACGTAACCGTGCCGGAGGGTTCCTACTGGGTCATGGGCGATAACCGGTACCACTCGGCCGATTCGCGTTCGCATCAGGACGGCCCGCACGACGGTTTCGTCCCGCACGACAACCTCGTGGGCAGAGCGATCGTGATTACGTGGCCCATGGATCGGTGGTCTTGGCTCGATAATCATTCGGGGACGTTCTCGGGTGTTCCCGACGGTACGCCGTGATCTATCCTTCGGTGGATGTCGAGAACGAGATTCTGCGCGAGTGCGAGTTCGTTGTCGGCATCGATGAGGTCGGCAGGGGGGCGATCGCGGGGCCGGTGACCGTCGGTGCTGCGCTGCTGACGGCAGAGCATACGACGTGGCCTGAGGGGCTGCGGGACTCGAAGACGCTCACGCAGCGCCGCCGAGAGCTCATCGCTCCACAGCTGCGGCAGTGGACGACGGTTGGTTTGGGCTGGGTCGACGCCGACAGAATCGACGGAGCGGGCATTTCCAGGTGCCTTGCAGATGCAGCCGTGCTCGCCCTCGAAGATCTGCGGAGTCAGGGAGTCGAGCTCGAACGCTGCCACGTTCTGCTTGATGGCAGCCACGATTGGCTGAGCGATGTGCTGCCCATTCCCATGCCGATTACTGTGCGGGCGAAGGCGGACCGCGACTGTGTCTCCGTTGCCGCAGCGGCCTGCTATGCGAAAGTCGCGCGCGATGAGTACATGAAGGCGGCGTCGCTGCGCGAGCCCCACTATGCCTGGGATTCCAATAAGGGGTACGGAACAGCGGCGCACCTTGCCGCGATCCGCGAGCACGGACCCAGTGTGTTGCATCGTCAAACCTGGCTGCGTTGACTGTGCTTGGCTGTTTATGCGACGCGATCGTCTGTGCGGACAACTAGATTCACCGGAAATACCTGTCTTCGGGGTCTAGTATGGCCACGCCAAACATGGATCGAGCGTCACGGCACGAATGGGGGAACAGGTGGGCATTTCCGCTGAAGATTTACGAAAACTGAATGTACTGGCAGCTCGCGTCCGTCTCGCCACGGGGGATTCGTTGTCATCCGTTATCGAGCGGATGAAGACGGCAGAAGAGAACTATGGCGTCACACCCGAACAATTCGTGGATGACCGGCTCTATTTGATCCCTGCTGACAAGCTTGAGGAGTTGCGCGGCAAGGACCGCTTTGTGCTTCTGGCAGCCGACAGGATGCAGGTCTCCTACGGGCGTGCGCTGGCGACGATGTACGAGTTGAGAACTCAGTACGGCATTACATTCAGCGAATTCAATCAACAGAAGTTCTTCTCCTACAAGACCGCTCGCGCGCGTCGGGTCGCAGTGCGACGATACATAGAGCGCGAAGGCGAGCAGATTCAGAAGGTATGCCACGAGACCGGCTGGACTCCTAAAGTCGCCGAGGAGAAGATGCGTGCTGCCAAGAAGAAGTGGCCGACCATAGATTTTCGAAAGTATGCGGGGTACGGCTTCTTCGCGCAGACCGACAAAGAGATACGCGAGCGAGTCCGCGGCTGGAACACAACAGCTAAGGAAAACCGCAAGAAAGTCATGCAAGAGACGGGTTGGAGCGAACAACGCGTTCGCGAACATATGACCCGGTTCCAAATGGTGTACGACATCATTCCCGCCTACTACATGTGTTACAGAGGTTGGGAACTCACCGACGAACAGATAGACGGCTATGCCCGTCAAAAGTTGAGCCAAAGGCTCTCCAACCGATTTAACGTGAAGTCCGATCTTGATCTTCTGGGGCAGAAGGACATCTTCGATCACGTGTATGCCGAACATGTCAATCGAAAGTTCTTTGTGAATCGAGAAGGCTCGTCCCTGCAAGACTTTCTTGACTTCGCAGACGGTATCGATGAAGCATTCTGCAAACCGCTACGCTCCGGCGGTGGTTTGGGCACATTCAAGCTCGATCTGAAGGCGGATCGAGAGCATTTGACGGCGCTCTACAACGACCTCATGTCGAAACCGCTCGTGCTCGTCGAAGAGTCGGTGCAGCAGCATTCTGAGTTGAACGAGTTCTACCCGCATTCGGTAAATACCGTGCGCGTCGTTACGCTGCAGGACGAAGAGGGCGTTCACATTATTTCGACCGGAATCCGGTTCGGGGGCGACAGCATCACAGACAACTTCAGCGCTGACGGTTTCGTTTGCGATGTTGACAAGGACACTGGTGTTATCGTGACTCCGGGAGTGAATAAGAAGGGCATTGTCGCAGAATCCCATCCGTTCTCCGGTAAGCGCTTCGTCGGTGCGCAGGTGCCGCACTGGGACAAGGTTCTGACCATTGCTAGAGATGCAATGTCAGTCCTGTCAGGCGTGAACTACGTCGGCTGGGATGTCGCGATCAGTCCGGATCGGGTCAGTCTGATTGAGGGCAATTCGGCTCCTGATCTTGTGCTCGTGCAGGCGCCCTACGCTCCTGAGAAGGTTGGCAAGAGGTACCTGTTCGATCCCTTCTTGAATAGGAAGGAGAAGTATCCTGCGGAGGCATCGGGCGTCACTCCAGAGTCTCTGGGGATTAATACTGCCTCTGCCGCCGGTGCGGCAGTGGCTTCTAACTCTGATTCCGGGCACGAATCAGTTTCTGGAATTGTCGCCGTGTCGAATCTGGATGACTTCCGCTTCGACGTTGTCGGGGGCAGGGGAACGATCAAGAAGTACGGCGGAAGTGAACATACCGTGCATGTGCCGGCCGAAATCGACGGTGTGCCGGTCACTGCGTTGGCCAACGGATCATTCGAATCGCATGTGACGATCAAGAGAGTGGTGCTTCCAGAAGGACTTCAGCGCATAGGGCGGCGTGCATTCGCCAACGCCACGGAACTCGTCGAGGTCGATATCCCCGACACGGTACAGGAGATCGGCGACCGCGCTTTCGAGGGTTGCTCTTCGCTAGTCCACGTAGAACTTCCCGATGGTCTCAGCGAGCTTCGGCCCGGCACATTCCGGAAGGCCGCTGGACTGGTGTCCGTGATCCTGCCCTATGGGCTCACCCGGATAGGAAAAGACTGCTTCAGAGAGTGTGAATCGCTCAGTGAGATCTACTACTTCTCCAAACGCGGCATTAGTGACGTCATGACCACTGATCGCGAACTCCGTGAGGATGCGCTCCCCAATGAACTCAACTTCATCGGTTCGGGGGCATTCGGCTTCTGCCGCTCGTTGACGCGAGTCGATGTGCCCTACCTGGTTCAAGACGTAAAGGCGGAGACGTTCCTGGGATGCCGATCGCTGTCACACGTAGGCCTGCATAATCAGCTTCAATCGATCGGCAAGAAGGCATTTCGAGGGTGTGTCGCGCTGAAGGAACTGCACGTTCCGTTCACCTGCAAAAAATTCGGTAAAGAGGCGTTTTCCCAGAAGACGCTGATACGCGCTGGCAAGACTTCCCCAGCGGCCAAATTCGCCGCGGACGCCGGTTTCGAGTGGGAGTCGTACTCGTATCGGGGATCGAAGCTGATCAGTCGATTCGACCCCGAGCAGCACGCGCCGGGCGAAGAGGCAGACTTCTACACGGCAAGGCAAGCCGCCGCCATCGTCACTCGTCATGAACTTCGTCACCCCTCATACATCGAGGGCGACAGAGAATCCGAGCCCCTGATCGGCGATGTTCCACGATCAAGGTTCGCGCTAGTCGAGGGCGTTTACCGCAGTGAATCTCA
>DXDC01000449.1 GCA_019115685.1 Candidatus Agrococcus pullicola | reverse complement strand
AGCCGAAGAAGCACTCGATACGCTTGGAGACGACGAATCCGAACAGCAGGACACCGATGCGCTGTCCCTCGCCTACCGCGAGGCGGACGATGAGGCTACGCACCTGCAAACGGAGCTCGATCGGCTCCGGGAAGCGCTCCACAGCAAGGAGCGCGAGCGCGATTCCCTCGCGGCGACAGCGCAAGCACTCACGCACGCACTCGACGCAAAAAACGCGGCCTCGAGCATCCTCGAAGCGGGACTGCCAGGAGTCATCGGGGTCGTCTCCGAACGCGTCAGCGTCAAGAAGGGGTTCGAAACCGCCATCGCGGCTGCGCTTGGATCGCTCGCCGAGGCGATACTCGTCGACAACCGAGACAACGCGATTCGAGTCGCCGAGTCCGCCGCCGGCGATGATCTCGGCAGGGCCGAACTCGTGCTCGCCGATGCGGCCCCCGTGGTCGAGAGGGTCCCCGAGGCGCCCCTGACGCACGCGTACGATGTCTGCGACGCTCCAGAGGGCATCCGCGGGCTCCTTGCCTGCACTTTCATCGCAGAGGACTTGCAGCAAGCGGCGGAGACGGGGGCCGAACTCGCAAGACTCGAGCTCGGCGGCCCCGTCACGATCGTGACTCACGCGGGCGAGGTGCTGACCGAACACACGCTCACGGGCGGTTCGGGGAAGGACACGTCGCGCATCGAACTCGCAGCGGATCGTGACGAAGCGCAGAAGAAACTCGATTCGATCGCCGTCGAGATCGAAACCGACGCGGGCGAGGTCGAGGACGTTCGGCACGCACTGCAGAACGCCAAGCGCGCTGCGCAGGATGCGTTGGAGTCGTTGCGCCAACACGATGCGGAAAGCGCGGCACGCGGGCAGGAACGCAGCAGCATTCGCGCGCGCCACGAGTCCGCTGCCGCCGAGTCGGAGAGGGCGGAAGCCGCTCTGGAGGAATCCATGTCGAGGGTGACGTCGGCCGAACGGGAAGTCGAACGGGCCAAGCACGAATTCGACGAGTTTGACCGGGCACCGCGGCCCATGCTCGACGCCTCGGCGCGCGATGACGTGCTCGCCGAACTCGAAAAGGCCAGAGCGGATGAGACCGAGCTGCGCATCCGGCTGGAAACTGCGCGTGAACGAGTCAGAGCCGAACGTGACCGAGCCACCTCCCTGGAGCGCGAGATGCAGGCACAACGCGCCAGAGCGGATGAGCGCGCCCGTCGCGCCGTCATCCGCAACCGTCGGCGCGAACGCGCAGAGCGAGTCACACGTGCGCTTCCGGCCGTGTTGAGCTCCATCGATGCATCGCTCTCGGAAGCGCGGCTGGATCTCGCGCACAAGGAGACCGCGAGGAGACAGAATTCGGAGGCGCTCGGCAAGCTCAGACAGGAGCAAGCGGAGTTGACAGAGCGGATCCGCGAGCTCACCGATCGAGTCCACGATATCGAGATGCAGAGCTACGAGCAGAAACTGCAACTGTCGAATCTCCTTGAACGGTCCGCGAGCGAACTCGGCCTCGACGAACAAGAGCTGCTAGCCGAATACGAGCCGGACGAGGACTTTGATCGTGACGCTGAGCGTGCGCGGCTGAAGGATGCGGATAGAAAACTCGCGAAACTCGGCAGAGTGAATCCTCTCGCACTCGAAGAGTTCGCTGCGCTAGAGCAGCGGCACACCTTCCTCAACGAGCAGCTGCACGATTTGACGCAGACGCGAGCCGACCTCGAGCAGATCATCGCGGATTTGGACGTCACGATGCAGGAGATCTTCGCAACCGCATTCGAGGACACGAAAGCCGCGTTCGACGAGGTCTTCCCGAAGCTCTTTCCTGGGGGGAGGGGATCGCTTGCACTCACCGACCCCGATGACCTCCTCGAGACCGGCATCGAAGTAGCGGTACGCCCCGCGGGCAAGAAGATCGATCGGCTCTCGCTGCTCTCCGGCGGCGAGCGCTCGCTCGCGGCAGTGGCCTTCATGGTTGCGATCTTCCAAGCAAGGCCCAGCCCGTTCTACATCATGGACGAGGTCGAAGCAGCGCTGGATGACGCGAATCTCGGTCGACTGCTCACGGTATTCGAGCAGCTGCGAGAGACGAGTCAGCTGATCGTCATAACGCACCAGAAGCGCACGATGGAGATCGCGGATGCACTCTACGGTGTCTCGATGCGAGAGGACGGTGTGACCCAGGTGGTCGGGCAGCGTACGAAGCGCGAAGAAGAGTCGGCCTGAGCCCCGCGGATGATCGACTTCGACAGGCTCCGCCGTACGCCGGACATCGAGGCCGCGAATCTCGCCGCATACGACGCGACCGACACCTACCTTCTCGACTTCGCGACAGAGCGAAGGCTGCTCGTCGGCACGGTGGCCGTGCTCGGTGACAGGCACGGCGCCCTGACTCTCGGTGCACTGAGCGGAGGCGCTGATCACGTCCTCACGCATCAGGATTCGATCGTGCACGAGCGGGCGCTGCGAAACAATGCAGTCTCGCTAGACGTCGATAGCGAGTCATTCGACCAGCTGCCGCTCTCGTTGGAAGCGGTGCGGGATGCTCGCACGGTGCTCATGCAGCTGCCCCGGGGCCTCGATGCTCTCGATGAACTGGCCGCGACCGTCGCCATCGGTGCGCATCCCGAAACCGTCCTCGTTGCCGGAGGGCGCGTCAAG
The DNA here is from genome assembly GCA_019115685.1 of Candidatus Agrococcus pullicola. Classification (GTDB taxonomy): domain Bacteria; phylum Actinomycetota; class Actinomycetes; order Actinomycetales; family Microbacteriaceae; genus Agrococcus; species Agrococcus pullicola. The sequence goes on along the minus strand of DXDC01000449.1, from coordinate 5,044 downwards.
CACATGACGCACGCCATGAACGATGTGCTACTGCGCTACTTCGACAGTGTCGAACCGCAACGCGCAAGACGAAAATCCAGGGTGCTCGTTGCGGAGGGGCCGAAACGGGGTGCGGCAGTGCAGTGGCCGAAACGGCAGCATCACGCACGGTTCGACGTCACGCTGGTTGCGCACGGCGAAGTTTTCGGTGGCACGGCGCTGGATCCGGGGGCGACGACGCTGCTCGAGAGGATTGACGACTTCCCCGACGCTCCCAGCGCAATCGACCTCGGTTGCGGCAACGGCATCCTCTCAGTCGTATTGGCGAAGCAAAGGCCCTCTGTGCAGGTTCTCGCAACCGACGTTTCGAGCGCGGCCGTCGCATCCGCAAAACTCTCCTCTGCGGAGAATGGCGTGCAAGATCGTGTCGCTGTGCGACGAGCGGATGGCCTCGAGGGGATACCGGATCGCAGCGCACCGCTGATCCTGCTCAACCCGCCCTTCCATCTGGGAGCCGCCGTGCACACGGGGATGGCCGAGCGGCTGATCGAGGATGCCGGCCGCGCGCTCGCTCCGGGAGGCGAACTCTGGTGCGTCTGGAACTCCCACCTTCGCTATCGACCCATTCTGGAGCGCATCGGCCGTACACGGCAGATCGCCAGAAACCCGCTCTTCACCGTAACTGCGACGCGCGCATGACGGATTCGGTCAACCCGAACCCTCGTCTCGGCATCGTCCTCGCTGGCACACTTCTCGGCTCATACGTGGAATGAACGCGATATATCGGCGTGTCGCCATGCATAGACCGAGAAGTGTGACGGAAGAACTAGGCTCGATCGGTCTCGTCGAGGTCGCGGCGAACCACGTCGCTCCCCTCGGAATCGAGATCGGCATCCAAGGCGTTCAACAGCTGATCCCTGTCGAACTCCTCGGGGTCGGCGATGTTGCCTGCCGAATCGACAATCTTGACACCATCGCCCGTGCGGTCGAGCTGCAGGGGCCGGGCAAAGGACGTTCCGCGCGCCGTCACCAGTCGATAGTGCCCCGACTCATCGAGTTCCGCCTCAACAGCGCCGATGACCGGCAGTTCGGCGGGCTCACCCCGCATGCGGTCGCGGAGCGCTTTCAGCAGCGAAGCGACGACCGAGACGACCATGGCCGCCAGGATGACCACGAGCGAGTGCCAGGTTTCGATGTGGGGCACCCACGTGATGGGCTCACCACCGTTGAGGAAGAACAGATCATTCGCCTCCATGGCGTGGAAGACGAGCTTGAATCCGATGAAGCCGAGGATTGCCGCGATGCCGTAGTGGAGATACACGAGACGGTCGAGCAGACCGCCCAGCAGGAAGTACAGCTGACGCAGGCCCATGAGCGCGAAAATATTGCACGCGAAGACGAGGAACGGATCCGTCGTTACCGAGAAGATCGCCGGGATCGAGTCAATCGCGAACAACAGGTCTGTCGTACCCAGAGCGATGATCACCATGAGCATCGGTGTGAAGTATCGGTGGCCCTCGTACTCGATGCGCATCTTGCCACCGCGCCACTCGTCGGTCATGCGGATGCGCTTCCTGAGCATCCTGGTGAAGAGATTGTCTTTCTCGCCCCCGTCATCCTCGCCTCCGAACGCCTGCTTCCAAGCGGTATAAATCAGCCAGGCGCCGAAGATGTAGAACACCCAAGAGAGACGCTCGACCAGCTGGACACCCACCAGGATGAAAATGCCGCGAAGCACAATCGCGATCAGGATGCCGATCATCAGCACGCGCTGCTGCATTTCTCGGGGAACGGAGAATCTGGCCAGGATGATGATGAAGACGAACAGATTGTCGATCGAGAGCGAGTACTCGAGCGCCCATCCCGTGATGAATTGGAAGCTCCGTTCCGTATCACCCATGACGAACAGCACACCGGCGAAGAGCAATGCCAGAGACACGTAGAAGACGACCCAGCCGGTTGCCTCCTTCATGGATGGAACGTGCGGTCGCTTGACGACGAGAAGAAGATCGAAAATCAGAATGCCGACGAGAAGCGTCATGGAGACGATCTCGAAGATCACGTATGAGTCCACAGGTGTCCTTTACGGGTTGAGAGGTTGACGGTACTCGACCGTCTCTCCCGCAAGACAAAGCTTGCCGCGACATCCGGCCAGGCCTCGACGCCGTGCGTGATGACGAATGTCGCGAATGGGATACTCCCCGTCGCGAAGTCGAGTGTAGCGGATCGCAGCGGGCAAAACACTCACCTACGATGGTTCCATGGCACAAAAGTGGTCACTCACCGGCGCACTGCGCGGAATGTTCGTTCGCGAAACCATCACGGAAGACACGTGGGACGACCTGGAAACCGCGCTCATCACCGCGGACTTCGGCCCCGACATCACCGAATCGCTCATCGACGATCTCCGGGCTGATGTCGAGCGCTACCGCACAGAGGATCCGAAGGATCTCCAGCGGATGCTCCGCGAACGACTCGAGGAGCGTTTCGCCCAGTATGACCCGACGCTCAATCTGAAAGAGCGCCCGGCCGTTATCTTGGTCGTCGGGGTCAACGGCGTCGGGAAGACGACCACGATCGGAAAGTTCGCGAAATTCCTGACAGGGCACGGCCAGTCGGTCATCGTGGGAGCCGCGGACACATTCCGTGCAGCAGCGGTCGAACAGCTCGCGACCTGGGCGGAACGTGGCGGCGCCGATATCATCAGGCCGGAACGCGAAGGTCAGGATCCCGCTTCCGTCGCCTTCCAAACCGTCGACGCAGCCAAGGAACGCGGCATTGCCATGTGCCTCATCGACACCGCCGGGAGACTGCAGACCAAGGGCGGACTCATGGACGAGCTCGGCAAGATTCGCCGCGTGGTCGAAAAGCAGGCACCGGTATCCGAAGTCCTGCTCGTGCTCGACGCCACGACGGGTCAGAACGGCGTTTCCCAGGCAGAGGCCTTCATCCAGCACGCCGGAGTGACGGGCTTGGTGATTACGAAGCTGGACGGCAGCGCGAAAGGCGGTTTCATCCTCGCCGTGCAGGAGCGCACGGGGATTCCCATCAAACTCATCGGTCAGGGAGAAGGCATCAACGACATGACGGGCTTTACGCCGCATGTGTTCGTCCAGCAGCTCGTCGGCTAGCGAGCTTCCGTGCCGTCGACATAAATGAGCCGCTGCCGGATGCGGCCGAAGTCGCCCGTTATGACCGTGCGATTTCCGCCACGCACCCAAATGCGACCCTCCGCGTTCGCCCATATCGGCGAACCGACGATGCCGATCTCAACACCCGGCAGCGGCTTTCCTACGGTGCCGGGATGACGCAGCACCTGTTCGGGCGTCGCGAGCGCTACTGTTCCGGTCTCGGTCATGCCGTACGAATTCATGATGACGGGCCCCCAGAGCTTGTTCATGCGCTCGACGAGCTCCGGCTCAAGGGGCTCGGAACTGCAGACGATGCGACGGAGCGGAGGTGCGGGGCGGCGACTCTCTTCGAGCAACGACGCCATGCGCTCGAACTCGGACGGTTTCCCTGAGGCGACGGTGATCCGTTCGTTCAGCATCAGGTCGAGGAGCTCCGAGGCGTCGCTCGACGGTGCATAGACGAGCTTCGCGCCGGTGAGCAGACACGAGGCGAGGAGTTGCAGGCCGTGTCCGTGCTGCAGGGGAGTGCAGGCCAGCACACGATCGCGTTCGCTAATGCCAATCCGACGATGCAGCGCAGTGAGCTGCACAACGCCGCCGAAGCCGATGGGCCGCGTGACGTGGGCACGAGCCGCACCGGAGCGTCCGCTGGAAAGCAGAATGATCCTGGAGCGGCGCTTGGTCCGTCCAAGGCTCGATCCCGAGGTCGCAGCCAGCTCCGAAAGCCGTGCCGTGGATACTGCGGGCCCTCGATGCCAGTCGGGCTTGTCCTGCTCGTGCACCAGCAGCGCGTCGGCGGGAACTGAACGGCGCAGCACTTGCGGATCGGCTCCAGGGTCGACCGGCATAACGTCAAGGCCGAGCCGGTGCGCTGCCAGCAGCGCGATCACCATGTCCTCACCCTCACCCACGATGACGATCATGCGGGGCCTGCGTCCGAGCACATGCAAATACAGGCCGGCCGCGGCGGCCTCAGCGGTTCGCCACAACTGGTGGAACGTGTAGCGACGGTTGACCGTCACGAGCGCCGTGCGAGATGAGAAACGCTTGCTGGAGGCCTCGGCGAGAGTCGCGATGGACAGACCGTGTCGACCAAGCGCCGACGCGAAGTGACGGAAGCTCTGCAGGGTCATCTCAAGCACAGAGAACAGCGTACCGGGCCCGGCCGGACACGCGGCATTACGCTGAACGCGTGGATACTGTCGTTGTCGCCGTGATCATTCTCGCGACCGTGCTCACGGGAACCATCCTGCAGCGGCTTTCCGGAACCGGTGTCGGCTTAGTCGTGGCCCCGGTCTTAGCGCTGCTGCTAGGGCCCGGCTTTGGTGTATTCATGACCAACGTGACGACGGTCATGTCCGGTTTGCTGATCATGTTCGCAGTGTGGCGTTTCATCAATTGGCGCGCGTATCTTCTTATTGCACCGGCCGCAGCCATTGGTGCATGGCCCGCAGCCTGGCTCGTCGGGGCGCTGCCGACGGCTTGGCTGTCGATTCTGCTCGGTGCCCTCGTCGTCAGCGCTCTGCTGCTCACGGCCTTCGCTCGCAGGATTCCCGAATGGAAGTCTCCCGGTGCTGCGGTGACCGCGGGGTTTTTGGGCGGCTTCTTCAATACCACCTCGGGTGTCGCGGCTCCCGTCATGGTCATCTACTCGCGGCTGTCTCGGTGGGAGCAGGTGGGGTTCTCGGCAACGCTGCAACCGGTGTTCATGACGATGGGCATAGCCTCCGTCGTGTCCAAGCTGGTCATGGGATCGGTCGAGCCGGGAGAAGCGGGATCACTGCCCTTCGGCCTGCTTCTGCTGATAATTCCCTGCAGCGTGGGTTTCGGGCTCCTGATAGCTACCCCACTGACACGGGTCGTGACCGCGTCTCTCGCTCGCCGCCTGGCCATGGTGCTCGCCGCCGTCGGAGGAGTCGCAGCTATCGTTCGCG
>DXDC01000448.1 GCA_019115685.1 Candidatus Agrococcus pullicola | reverse complement strand
GCTGAGCGACGAGGACTACGGCATCGAGGACGCGACCGAGGCGTCGATGAACCCCGGCGTCGGCTCCGACCTCGCACGCGAGTTCCGTCGTCCTGAGTATCGACTCATGATCGTCGCCGACAAGTTCCAGACCGGCTTCGACCAGCCGCTGCTGTGCGCGATGTACGTGGACAAGAAGCTACCGGACGTGCACGCCGTGCAGACGCTGTCGCGTTTGAACCGCACGTACCGGTCGCCGTCGGGGGAGATGAAGGACCGTACCTTCGTGCTCGACTTCGTCAACGATCCCGATGACATCCTTGAGGCGTTTTTGACGTACTACCTCGAGGCTCACGTGGAGACGGAGACCGACCCGAACCTCGTCCACCAGTTGGCGACGAAGCTCGCTCAGACGCGGATCTACACGCCGAACGACGTTGAGCGCTATGCAGAGGCCTGGTGGGCGAAGAGGCAGTTGCATTCCGCACTGGCCGCGGCCGTGACGCCGGCGCGCGACGAGTTCGTCGCGCGCTGGAACGACGCGCAGACCGACGAAGACAGTGAAGCGCTGGACGAGTTGCGCACGTTCCGGAAGGACTGCGGCTCATACGTCAGGCTGTATGACTTCATGTCGCAGGTCGTGGACTACGGCACGAGCGACTTGGAAAAGCTCGCCGAGTTCCTGCGTCAGCTCGTGCGCCTGTTGCCGACCGACGGGGCTGACACGGACGTTGACGTGTCGGGCTTGGAGATGCGGAGGGTTCGACAAATCGACCAGGGCAGCGCCGACATTGCGCTATCGGGTGATCAGGAGACGCCCGGACTTCAGGGCATCACCGGTATCGGAACACGCGTAGCGCACCAGGATCCGCAGCAGGCGCTCCTGTCGGAGGTGGTCTCGAAGATTAACGAGCTGTTCGGCTCAGAGTTCGCCGACCCGCAGATCGAGGGCTTCGTCCGCGCGGCAGCCGGCATGGCCGAAGAGGACCCGCGCATCGCTGATCAGATCGACCACAACGCTCTCGACCAATTCATGGCCTCGCCCGACCTGCGAGAGACCCTCACCGACGCTGCCGTGCTCAACGAGGGGGCGTTCGGCAAGCTGACGGGTGCGCTTACCGGTGAGAGCGACCGCGCTGATGAGTTCATCCGTCTGATCGGGCAGTACCTTTACCAGTCGCGCAGGTTGCGAATGGATGATACCCGCGACGACGAAGACGGCGACCGCCCGGACGGGAGCGAGTGAATCTGATGTCAAAGCAGAAGAACTCTCCGCATCCTGCACTCGAGTACGTGCTGGGAAACCTCAGCGAAGATGAGTCTTCGCCGGGTGACAAACGCGCTAGCGCCACGGGCGTATACACCACGAGCCTTTCGCTGGCCCGCGCGCTCTCCGTCGGCTGTCTGGCTCGTCTCGACTCAGCCAGCTCCGCCGTCAACATCTGGGACCCGACGGCGGGCTCCGGGTTCGCAGGATCCGTCCTCGTCAGCGCTCTTCAATCGGCAGGTGTGCAGACGACCTACCGTGGACAAGAGATCAACGAGGCCGCGACAGCCGCCAGTCAAGCGCGATTTCAAACGGACCCCGCTGCCGAGATCGCCCGCGGAGACACTTTGGCTTATGACGCATTCCCAGGCTTCGCCGCCGACCTGGTGATAGTCGATCCTCCGTGGGGCATGAGCTGGGCGGGTTCATCCACTGAGGTCAATGCTCGACAGAACGATGGGGCGTTCTCTTTCGGTCTCCCACAGCATTCGGACGGCATCTGGTTGTTTATCTCGCTTGCCCTCGAGAAGCTGCGCCCCAGCTCCGAGGGCGGAGGTCGCGTCGCTGCTGTAGTTAATCCCAGCACACTTTCCAGTAGTGGAGCTAGCGGTGCTGTCAGGCAGAGAATCGTTGAAGCCGGCCTGCTCGAATCGGTGACCCGCCTGCCAGATGGACTGGCACCGGACACCAATATCCCTTTGTACCTCGTCACTTTCAGCAACCGGCCAAAGGATATGAGTCGGGGCAAAGCGATGATCGCCGATCTGCAGACAGAGTTCACGACCGAGGGCGGCCGCCGCACGATGCCGGTCAATGCCTTTCGGGAACTCGAAACTGGGCTGAGATCCGGGAAGCCAGGGCCCCGTAACCGCATTATCACCGTCCGTCATTTCACGCGACGAGACGGGATTCTTGCTCGGACGGTGAACGACGGAATGCAGTTGTCATGGCGGGTGACGACGTATGCGGACACGCCGATCGACAGTCATTTCGTGGAGTCCCGCTACGGCCAGGCCTCAGGAGTGTCCGTCGTCGATGCCGCACGAGAAACCGTCGACCTCGACCCGAGCCGAATCTTTGGAGACGACTCACGCGACCTGATTAAGGGCATCGAGGCGACAGGTTGGCGGGCACGACGCCTGAGTAGCTTGATCGCAACCGAACCAGTCTCCGTAAAGGCAACGGGAGATACATTCCCCGACGGGCAACTGTTCATCCCGACAAATCGAGAGGGCAAGGTAGCAACAGCGTCGTCTGCCACCGGTTCAGGTGGTCGGGTCCTCTCGATCCTGCTGGACGCCGAGGCGTTGGAACCGAGCTTCTTGGCGGCCTGGCTCAACTCGGAGCACGGAGTCACCAGTCGCCGGAGAGCCATCGAGGCCAGCAGTACTGGGAAGTTTGTCAACGCGTTGAGATCGGATGCTAGCTCTTTGATGCGATGGGCCGATGAGCTCATCGTGCCTGTGCCTGATCGCAGCACGCAACTGGAACTCGCATCGGCCGACGAAAGGCTTGCATCTTTTGAAGCAGAGCTGAGCGCTCAGCGAGAGAGCATCTGGGCGTCTCCCGAGACTGCTGAGTCGGTCGTAAGCAAAATCGCCGGCGCGTTTGATAACTCGCTCAGCTCATGGTTGGAACAGCTGCCGTATCCGATCGCATCGGCACTATGGACAGCGGAGACTGCGTCAACGCCCGGGGATCAGCAACGTGCCTATATTCACGCGTGGGAGGCAATCGTGACTTTCCACGCCACTGTCCTGCTCTCTGCGAGTAGGACCGATCCTGCGCACAGCAGTGAAGTTGAGACAGCTATCGGTGAGACGCTGAAGCAGCAGAATCTGGGTATCGAACGTAGCTCGTTTAAGACTTGGGTGATTATCATCGAACGCGTCTCAAAAGAGTTTCGCCGAACACTCGAGAAGGGCGATGCTGATGACATCGCTCGTGTACGCCGTTCGTTCGCTGATTTGGACCAAGGCGGGGTAGAACGACTGATCTCGAAAGAACTCGTCGACAAAGTCAATGAGGTGAACACCAAACGGAATCAATGGCATGGCCACAACGGCTACACCTCGGATGACGACTGGCGCAGGCAGGTTCGATCTCTCGTGGCGGATCTCAGCGAACTCAGACAGATCTTTGGAAACGTTTGGGCGCATCTGCTCCTCGTTCGGGCCGGAACTTCAACACTTCGACGTGATGGACGCATTCAGACGGCCGAAGTTGCGGTTGGGACGCGATCACCGTTCAAGAAGCAAGACTTTCGAATCGGTGACCAGATGATCGACGGGGATCTATACCTGGTGAAAGATGGATCCCAGTCGCCGTTGCCGCTGGGACAGTTCGTACAACTACGTTCGGCTCCTCGAGACGCTCAGTACACAAGCTACTTCTACAACCGGACTGATGGAACCCGTGTCCGAATGGTCAGCTATCAGCACAGTTCTGAGAGTGAGATCCACGACGATGCTGAAGACTTTCGTTCAGAATTTGGAAGATTGTCGCTCGGATGACCCTGACACTCGACGCGATCTTCCGCAGCGCCGACATCGAACCCGCCGAGACCCAGGCAATCCGGCACGCCTTCGTACGTGAGCACGAGGACTCCGGAGCACCCGGCATCAACGCGAGCTCGACCGAC
>DXDC01000447.1 GCA_019115685.1 Candidatus Agrococcus pullicola | reverse complement strand
GGGTCGTACGCGCCGTTGGCCTTGCAGTCCTCGACGACGGCTTGGTAAACACCGGCGTACGACGAGTCGGGGATGACCGCGATCGTGTCGGCCTCGTCGCCGTCCGGGCCCCACATGTGACCCGAGGTGCGGATCATCGCGGGCATCGAAGCATCGACGATGACGTCGGAGGGAACGTGCAGGTTCGTGATGCCCTTGTCGCTGTTCACCATGGCGAGGGCGGGACCCTCCTGCAACTCGCGCTCGATGGATGCGCGGATCTCGTCTCCCGCGTCGAGCTCGTCGAGACCGGACAGGATCGCACCGAGGCCGTTCTCTCCGTCGAGCCCTGCGGCCAGCAGCTGCGAGCCGTACTTTGCGAACGTTTCGGAGAAGTATGCCCGGACGACGTGGCCGAAGATGATGGGATCGGAGACCTTCATCATCGTCGCCTTCAGGTGCACGGAGAACAGCACACCCGCATCCTTCGCCCGCTGCACCTGCTCGGCGAGGAATGCGTCGAGCGCCTTCACAGACATGAATGTCGCGTCGACGATCTCGCCTTCGAGCACCTTCAGCCCGTCCTTGAGCACTGTCTCGGAGCCGTCCGTGGCGGTGAAGCGGATGGTCAGTTCATCGTCGGCCGGCAGCGTCACCGACTTCTCGTTCGAACGGAAGTCGCTCACTCCCATGGTCGCGACCTCGGTCTTCGAGTCGGCGCTCCAGGCACCCATCGAGTGCGGGTGCTTGCGGGCGAACTCCTTCACGGCACGGGGCGCGCGACGGTCGGAGTTGCCCTCGCGGAGCACCGGGTTGACGGCGGAACCCTTGACCGCGTCGTAACGGGCGCGCACGTCGGCGTCTTCTTCGGTGATGACGTCGTTCGGGTAGTCGGGTAGCGCGAAGCCGCGATCCTGGAGTTCTGCGATCGCGGCCTTGAGCTGGGTCAGGGAAGCCGAGATGTTCGGCAGCTTGATGATGTTCGCTTCCGGAGTCTTCGCGAGCTCACCCAGCTCGCCGAGCGCGTCGGACTCGCGCTGGTCCTCCGGCAGCAGGTCGGCGAACGCAGCCACGATGCGACCGGCCAACGAGATGTCACGCGTCTCGACCTCGACATCGGCAGCCGAAGCGAACGACTGGATGATCGGGAGGAACGAGTGCGTCGCGAGCATGGGCGCCTCGTCGGTGTAGGTGTAGATGATCTTCGACACTTGTGGAAACCCCTTGGTTCTGCTGGATCGCGGGCACGACAAGCCGCTGCCGCGCTTACTCGACAAACTTACCGCGCGAGTGACGAGAGCGCGATTCCGCGGCGAGGCAGCAACGCGGCCCGACCGGCAAGTCGTACAGTTTCGTTGTGCTTCGCGTCCACGTTTCCTTCGTGCAGTTCGTGCAGGCGTTGTCGATCGCCGGTTTCGGACTGGCGCTCGCGTTCGTGCCGCTCGCGCTGGTGTGGTCGATCGATCGCGCCTTCGAAGCCGACATTCTCGTGATGTGGCGCGTTGCCGCCGATGCTTGGTTGCTCGGGCACGGGGTCACCGTCCAGATCCAGCTTCCCGAGATCGCAGCCCTCGAGTTCGGCAGTGAGCTCGCGACGCAGCCCTTCGACGTCACGTTCCCGCCATTGGGCTTTGCGCTGCTCACGTTCGTGCTGTCACTGCGCAACGGTTTGCGCCTGCACGAGGCCGCGCAGGGGATGGCCGCGGAAGTCCGTGAGCGGCTCACCGCCTATGACGGTGTGGGCGAGCCGGAACGCATCATCGGCAAGGTCATCGGCTGGGGCGTAGTCGTCGCCACGCTCACGACCTCGGCCATCGGCATCCTCGTCGCCTGGACAGCGCAGCACGAGCTCGCGAGCCCCAGCCTTGTGCAGGCAGCGATCTTCCCGGGCCTCATCGCCGGCGTCGCGCATCTCATCGCCGTCCTGTGGCGCGAACGCGACGGGCTGCTCGAACTCATCGGCGAGTGGCTGACGATAGGCGAGCGCTGGCTGCAGATCATCCGGGTCGCGGTAACGTCAGCGGCCGTCACAACCGTTGCCCTGCTCGGCCTCGGTGCGGGCGCGGTCGCGCTCGCGATCTTCACGCACTTCGACGTGCTCGTCGCGCTCAGTCAGGCGTCGTCACCGACGATCCTCGGCGTCATCGTCATGTTCCTCGCGCAGCTCGCCGCCCTACCGAACGCGATCGTTTGGGGGGCGGCATGGATGCTCGGCATCCCCGTGCAGATCGGGGAGGCTTCGAGTACCTCCGTGTTCGGCACCGCTCTGGGGCCGCTGCCGAACGTGCCGCTCTTCGGAGCCGTGCCAGCATCCAACGAGCCGTGGTTCCTGGCGCTGCTCGTGGTGGCGGCGGTAGCCGTCGTGGTGCTCGGGATGTTCATCGCGCGTTCCAGGATGCCGGATTACGACCGCTGGTGGGCGCCGGTCGCAGCGGGGGCCCTCTCGGGTCTGCTTGCCGCGTCCGCTGTGGCGGCGCTCGCGGCGCTCTCGGGTGGCGCGATCGGCCCCGGACGCATGCAGGTATCGGGCCCGGACCTCGCCCAGACGGCGCTGTTCGCCGGTGTCGGGTTGACGGTGTTGACGGTGCTGGGCTTCCTGGGCAACCGGGCTGTCGACTTCGTCGCGGGCTACGACTCGGAGGAGTCGAGGTGGTCGCGTCGGGACGCCGATGGCAGCTGGATCGGCGAGGATCACGAGGCGGCGTCAGATGATGACTCCTCCGATGTGTCGGATGGCCAGGAGACGGACGTTATCGAACCCGACGAAGGCCGCGAACGCGACTGACCTCCGCGCATTCAAACCGGCACGGCGTTGCCTGTGCACGCCGTAGAATGTACGAGTGCTTCGCGTCGTCGTCCTGGTCTCCGGTTCCGGAACCAACTTCGCCGACCTTTTGGCCCGCATCCAGCGCGGTGACGTGAATGCCGAGATCGTCGCCGTCGGAGCCGATCGCGCATGCGCAGGACTCGCGTACGCGGATGAGCACGGCATCCCGACGTTCGTCGAACCGTTCGCCCGCCCGCGCGAGGAATGGAGCAACAGGGTCGTCGACGCCATCGAATCATTCG
>DXDC01000446.1 GCA_019115685.1 Candidatus Agrococcus pullicola | reverse complement strand
GCTGCAACTTTCGGTGCGTCTACTGCATGCCGAAAGAGATCTTCGGCCGCGACTACGTCTTCCTCGAGCGCGATGAACTGCTCAGCTTCGCCGAGATCGTGCGCCTCGCCCACATCGGTAGTCGGCTCGGGGTTCGAAAGCTGCGCATCACCGGCGGAGAACCGCTACTGCGCAAAGGCATCGAGGAGCTGATCGCCGAGCTCGCCGAACTGCGAACGCCGGACGGCGCTCGGCTGGACATCGCGCTCACCACGAACGCCTCGGCGCTCCCCGTCAAGGCGGAAGCGCTGAAGGCCGCGGGGCTGGGGCGCGTCACGGTGTCGCTCGACTCGCTCGACGAAGAGCGGTTTCAGGCCATCAACGACGTGCGCTTTCCGCTCGCACGAGTCTTCGAAGGCATCGAAGCCGCAGAAGCCGTCGGTCTCGGGCCCGTGAAGATCAACGCCGTGCTCAAGCGCGGCGTCAACGACCACGAGATCGTCAGCCTGGCGGAGCGCTTCCGCGGCACGGGGCGGATACTGCGGTTCATCGAGTTCATGGATGTCGGGACTTCGAACGGCTGGAAACTCGACGAAGTCGTACCGTCGGCCGAAGTCGTGCGCACGGTCGACGAGGTGCATCCGCTCGAGCCCCTCGGCGCGACGTCACCGGGCGAGACTGCCAAACGCTGGCGCTACCGCGACGGCGAGGGCGAGATCGGCGTGATCTCGAGCGTCACCGATGCATTCTGCGGCAGCTGCACTCGGGCGAGAGTCTCCGCTGACGGTCAGCTCTTCACCTGCCTGTTTGCAGGCACAGGCTTCGACCTTCGCTCGATCCTGCGTTCTGGCGCCGACGACGCGGAAGTAGCAGCGGCGCTGACGGGACTCTGGCGAGCGCGGGATGACCGCTACTCGGAACTGCGCGCGGCCCTGACGGCTCGTGGCGCGGGCCGTGAGCGCATCGAGATGTCGTACATCGGCGGCTGAGCTCGGTCGTTCACAGCCCCACCCATTCGGTCGCCCCGTCGGTGAAGTGCTGGCGCTTCCAGATCGGCACCTCGGCCTTGATTCTTGTGACAAGGCTCTCGAGTGCGGCGAACGCCTCCGGCCGGTGCGCTGAGGAGGCGGCAGCGATGAGGGCGGTATCGCCGATGGTCAGCGTCCCCGTCCTGTGGGCTGCCGCGAGCCGAACGCCTTCGGGAGCCCGTAGGCACTCGCGCAGTAGTCGCTCCGCATCCGGATGCGCGCTGTACTCGAGTGCGCTCACACCCCGCCCGCCGTCGTGATCGCGCACGACGCCGTGGAACACGATGACGGCCCCGTGCGCGTCGTCCGTCACCGCCGCTCTCACAGCGGCTTCGTCGAGTTCATCAGGCGTAACGAGCGCGAACGATGTCATGATGCAGGCTCCTCCTCGAGCAGTTCGGGTGCCAACCGTGCGAGTGCGTCGATGCCGCCCTGCACGTACCTGGGCTGGGCGACCGACTCGAGCAGGCGGGAGGCTCGGACGGAGCGTGGCCCGCGTTCGCAGTGCACGAGCACGGGCCCCGTGAACTCGCTCAGCCGCTGCTCGAGTTCGTCCAGGGGCACCGAGAGCGCACCGGGGATGCGGCGCCCGCGGCGCTCTTCGCGCGTGCGGACATCCAGCAGCACGGGAGCGTCCGGGCCACGAAGCAGCTCGATGGCCTCGGCAGCGGACACGGATGCCGGCCCATCGGCTCCTGCGCAGAACGCCTCGTAGTCGATGAGTTCGGTGACCGGCGCGGCTTCGGGATCACGGCCGTAGAGGATCTCGCGCGTACGGGCGGTGAGCGAGTCGTAGACGAGCACGCGGCCGAGCAACGGGTCGCCGAGACCGGTGATGAGCTTCATCGCCTCCGTCGCGAGCAGCGACCCCACCGTGCCGCACAGGCCGGGGAGCACACCGCCGCCGGCGCAGTCGATGACGTCTTCCGGTGCCGGCGGTGCGGGAAAGAGATCCCGGTAGCCGGGGCCGTGCCGATGCCACGCGACACCCACCTGCCCCTGATACTGCAGGATGGCACCCCACACGAGGGGCTTGTCGAGCAGCTGAGCCGCGTCGTTGGCGAGGTACCTGGTCGGGAAGTTGTCGCTGCCGTCGATCACGAGATCGTATTCGCGAAACACGTCGAGCGCGTTCGCGGCCGTCAGCCGATGCCGATGCTCGTGTACCGTGACGGCCCGGTCCGTTTCGCGCACGCGGTCCGCGAGCGATGCGGTCTTCGGCCTCCCGATATCCGCGATTCCGTGCGCGACCTGGCGGTGCAGATTCGAGATCTCGACGACGTCATCGTCGACGATGCCGATCGTCCCGACTCCCGCCCCGGCCAGGTACGGGACACTCGCGCTGCCGAGTCCGCCGGCGCCGATGGCGAGAACGCGAGCCGCACGCAGGCGTCGCTGCGCGAGTTCGCCGAAGCCGGGCAGCGGTAGCTGGCGCTGCGCCCGCTCGAGCTGCTCACGCCCCAACGCGGGCACCGGCTCGACAAGTGCAGCGGGCCCGCTGCCGTTCGTTTCACCCACGTGACCGAGTCTACGAGGCTCTACTAGCATTGCCGTATGACCGAGTACACGGTGCGTTACTTCGCGGCGGCGGCAGAGGCCGCCGGTATCGAGGAGGAGCGGTTCGACACGCGGCTGGCCGGAACGCTCGACGAGCTGCGTGCTGCGCTGCACGAACGGTACGGGGCCGAGATGTCCCGCGTGCTGCGAGGAGGGTCCTTCCTTGTTGATGGCACGGTTCGCCGCAGCGGTGCGATCGCGGGACGCACCGTCGATGTTCTGCCGCCGTTCGCGGGCGGCTGAGGAGATGCGCTCGGTCGAAGAGCACAGGGCGGCAGTGCGCGCGCTCATCGCTCCGGCGCTGGGTCGAGTAGCCGAGCGCGAACCGCTCCTTCTGCCGATCGACGATCCCGAACTCGTCGGCAGGCTCACGGCCGTGGACCTCCTCTCAAGTTTCCCGATGCCGCCCTTTACGAACTCGCAGATGGACGGCTACGCCGTGCTCGCCAGTGATGTCCTCGATGCCTCACAGGAGCAGCCCGTCGAGCTGCCGATCGGCTGGGCGACCGCGGCGGGCGATCCGCCGCTTCGGCACCGGCCCGGCACGGCATCCCCGATCATGACCGGTGCTGCGGTGCCGGAGGGCGCCGACGCAGTGATTCCCGTCGAGGCAGCGCTACCGCCCAGATTCCCGACGCTTGCAAGGCACCCGTTCTCGCTCGTGCGCGCCGAAGAAGCGAATCGCGAACCCGAAGGGACGGTCGCCTTCTCAGAGCCCGTGCAGCCGGGCGCCTTCGTGAGACACTGCGGAGAGGACTCCCCCGCGGGTTCGGCGCTGGCGCTTCGAGGTCGGCGCTTGACACCGGCGCTCATAGGGGCGCTCGCGGCAGCGGGGATCACCGAAGTACCCGTGCAGCGCAGGCCCCGCATTCTGGTGTGCGCGACCGGTGATGAACTGCAGGAGCGATCTGGAGCGCTTTCCCCCGGACGCATCTACGACGCGAACACCCCTATGCTCGCTGCAATGCTGCGAAGCGCGGGAGCGGAGACGGTCAGGGCGCGATCGGTTGATCGACCCGACGAACTTCGCCGACTGCTGGAAGGCGCCGAGAGCTTCGATCTGGCCGTGACCTCGGGCGGTATCAGCGCAGGGGCATACGAAGTCGTGCGAGAGGCGCTGGAGCCTTTGGATGCCGAGTTCGTATCGGTTGCGATGCAACCCGGCGGGCCGCAAGGGCTCGCGAACGTCGAAAGGGCGGCTTCCTTGCCGTTGCCCCTGCTGTGCTTCCCCGGCAACCCCGTCAGCTCGATGCTGTCGACCGAGGTGTTTCTGCTGCCCGAACTGCGCGAGGCCGCCGGGTTGCCTGCGGAGCGGGAGCGGCAGCAACTCGCGCTCGCGCACGACGTGACTTCCCCGGAATCGAAGTTGCAGTTCCGGCGTGGAACAGTGGGTGCAGACGGGACGGTTACGGTCTCGGCTCCCGGATCGCACCTGCTCACCGGCCTCGCGGACGCTGACGTGATCGTGGAGATTCCCGTAGGCGTCGAGCACGTTGCAGCGGGCAGGCTCTTGGATACCTGGAGGATCGCATGACGGACAAGAACCCGACCGAAGAGGGCCTCACGCACCTTCGCGGCGATGGCAGCGCGCACATGGTCGACGTGACCGAGAAGACGGTGACGAAGCGCATCGCCCGCGCGCAGGCGGTGCTGTCGACGCGCGCCGATGTCGTGGAGCGGCTCTTCGCGGGCGACCTGCCGAAGGGAGAAGCGCTCGGCACCGCTCGCATCGCCGGCATCATGGCGGCGAAACGGACCGCGGACATCATTCCGCTCTGTCACCCGCTGCCGCTCACGAAGCTCTCGATCGACTTCGAACGAGGGAGCGACACCGTGCGAATCGTGGCCTCCGTGACAACCAGGGGTGTCACGGGTGTCGAGATGGAAGCGCTCACGGCTGCCAGCGTTGCGGCGCTGACGCTCTACGACATGATCAAAGCGGTCGATGCGCAGGCGGTCGTGACCGACATCAGGGTGCTGGCGAAATCCGGCGGCCGCAGCGGCGACTGGTCGATCGAATGAGCGAGCAGCGCTCTGCCGTCGTCATCGTCGCATCCACAACCGCCTCCGTAGACAGTGCTGCCGACGCCACCGGCCCAGCGATTCGCGCGTGGCTCGAGGAGCGAGGCTTCTCGGTCGGGATGCCCGTGATCGTGGCAGACGGACCCCCGGTTGGCGAGACTCTCGGAGCCGCTCTGGCCGAGCGTCCCGCCGTGGTACTCACGACTGGCGGCACCGGCATCGCTCCAGACGACGGCACACCCGAGCAGACCGAGCCCCTGCTCGATGTGCAGCTACCGGGCCTGATCGAAGAACTACGACGCCTGGGAGCGGAGCACACTCCGACCGCGGTGCTGACCCGCGGGCTCGCCGGCTTCTCCGGTGATTCGTTCGTCATGAACCTGCCCGGCTCGCCGGGTGGCGTTCGCGACGGGCTGGCAGTGCTGGAGCCCGTACTGGACCACCTGCTAGAACAGCGGCGCGGCTCAGGCAACCACGGGGCGACCGGCACCCGCAGGGGTCACTGACGGCTCAAGTCGCACAACGATGGCCTTGGACACCGGCGTATTGCTTCCGTAGGCGACGCTGTCGAGCGGCACCAGGACGTTGGCCTCCGGGAAGTACGCCGCCGCACAGCCCCGCGCGGTGGGGAACGCGACAGCTCGGAACCCTCGCAGTACGCGATCCGA
Organism: Candidatus Agrococcus pullicola; assembly: GCA_019115685.1. Classification (GTDB taxonomy): domain Bacteria; phylum Actinomycetota; class Actinomycetes; order Actinomycetales; family Microbacteriaceae; genus Agrococcus; species Agrococcus pullicola. The sequence goes on along the minus strand of DXDC01000446.1, from coordinate 940 downwards.
CTGACCCTCCCACTCGCTGAAGATGTCGACGCTCTGACCGTCCTCCAAACCGAGATCCGCGAGATCCTCGGGGTGGACGAAGATGACGTAGCGACCCTTCTTCACTCCCCTGTAGCGGTCGTTGAGGCTGTAGATCGTCGTGTTGAACTGGTCGTGCGACCGCACGGTCTGCAGCAGGAGGCGGCCGGGAGGGCACTCGACGGGCTCGAGATCGTTGACGGTTATCCGGGCCTTGCCAGTTGCGGTGTCGAAACGGCGTTCGTCGCGGGGGCCATTAGGAAGCACGAAACCGTCGCGCCTTCTGGTCTTCTCGTTGTAGTCCTCGCAGCCGGGCACGACGCGAGAGATGCGATCACGGATGAGGTCGTAGTTGTCGGCGAAACTCAACCAGTCGATGTCGTGCCTGCCTCCGAATGTCGCGTGGCCGATGCCGGCGATGATCGATACCTCCGAGCGCACGCTCTCGGAGATCGGGGCGATCTGGCCGTGCGAAGCGTGCACCGCGCAGACGGTGTCCTCGACCGTGACGTACTGCGGCCCTGTGAGTTGCATATCGACTTCTGTGCGGCCGAGCACCGGCAGGATCAAGGCTTCTTCGCCCGTGATCACGTGCGAGCGATTGAGCTTTGTGGACAGCTGGACGCTGAGCTTCGTTTTCCGCATGGACGCTTCCGCGAGGTTTGTGTCGGAGATCGCCCCCAGTAGATTGCCGCCGAGGCTCATCCAGAACTTCACGCGCCCCTCCGACAGCGCACGGATACCGTCGACGGAATCGAATCCGGGCTCCCTGGGAGGTTCGAACCCGAACTCCTCGCCGAGCGCGTCCAGGAACGAATCCGGCATCTTCTCCCACACACCCATCGTGCGGTCACCCTGCACGTTGCTGTGACCGCGGATAGGGGAGGCGCCGGCGCCGGGTTTGCCGATGTTGCCCCGCAGG
>DXDC01000445.1 GCA_019115685.1 Candidatus Agrococcus pullicola | reverse complement strand
AGCGAACGCTCGCGGTCGGGGCCGTACTTCAGGTCGAGCGTAAGCGTCTTACCGACGCGGGCATCCTCGACCTTCCAGTCCGAGATGAATCCCTCGCGCTTGAGGATCTCGGCGATGTTGGCCTTCAGCTTGCTGGAAGGCAGTGACACGCTGTCGTGGAACGCGGTGTTCGCATTGCGAAGGCGCGTCAGCATGTCCGCGACCGGATCGGTCATCGTCATGATTTTCTCCTGTTCTGGTTTCGACACCCGGTACACCGCGTGCCGACCTGGATACGAATCGATGCCGTTTTCGACACCGAGGGTCTACTCTACTCGGATTTGAACGGGAAGCCCAGTGCGCGAAGCAGCGCACGGCCCTCGTCGTCGGTCTTCGCAGTGGTAACAACCGTGATGTCGAAGCCTCGTACGCGGTCGATCTTGTCCTGATCGATCTCGTGGAACATCGACTGCTCCGTGAGACCGAAGGTGTAGTTGCCGTTGCCGTCGAATTGCTTCGGGCTCAATCCGCGGAAGTCGCGGATGCGCGGGAGCGCGAGCGAGAGCAGACGGTCGAGGAACTCCCACATGCGGTCGCCGCGTAGTGTTACGTGCGCGCCGATCGGCATGCCGTCACGCAGTTTGAACTGCGCGATCGACTTGCGAGCCCTCGTGACCATCGGCTTCTGACCGGTGATCGCCGCGAGGTCGCGGATCGCTCCGTCGATGACCTTCGAGTCACGAGCGGCATCACCGACACCGGTGTTCACGACGATCTTCGTGAGCCCCGGCACCTGCATGATGTTCTCGTAGCTGAACTCACCCTGCAGCTGCGCGATGATGTCCTCGCGGTACTTCTGCTTCAGTCGCGGGAGGCGAACTTCAGTGTCAGTCATTGGTCTTGATCTCCTTGCCAGACTTGGTCGCAACGCGAACCTTCGTCGTGACCTTCACACCGCTCTTCTCGGTGGTCGAGAATTCGCTGCGAGTGCGGGTCGGCTTTTTGGACTCGGGGTCGATCAGCGCCACGTTGGAAACGTGGATGGGCGCCTCGTGCGTTTCGATGCCACCGGTCTTGGTACCGCGCTGGGTCTGGCCGACCTTGATGTGCTTCGTGACGAGGTTGACGCCCTCCACGATGATGCGGTCCTGGTCGAGGAAGACCTCGAGCACGCGGCCCGTCTTCCCCTTGTCGCCGCCGCGGGATTCACGGCCGCCCGAGATTACCTGGACGATGTCACCCTTGCGGATGTTCGCCATTTAAATCACCTCCGGTGCGAGCGACACGATACGCATGAACCGCTTGTCGCGAAGCTCGCGGCCAACCGGTCCGAAGATGCGGGTGCCACGAGGCTCGCCATCCGTCTTCAGGATCACGGCTGCGTTCTCGTCGAACTTGATGTAGGAACCGTCGTTGCGACGGGTGGGCTTCTTCGCTCGAACGATGACTGCCTTGACGACGTCACCCTTCTTCACGTTGCCGCCGGGGATGGCGTCCTTGACCGTGGCCACGATGGTGTCGCCGAGGCCCGCGTAACGACGGCCTGAGCCGCCGAGCACGCGAATGGTCAGGAGCTCCTTGGCGCCGGTGTTGTCGGCGACCTTGAGGCGGGATTCCTGCTGGATCACTGTCTACTCCTTCTCGATCCTCGGCCTACTTGGCCTTCTCAAGGATCTCCACCAGGCGCCACCGCTTGGTAGCGCTCAGCGGACGGGTCTCGGCGAGGAGAACGCGGTCGCCGACGCCGGCGGTGTTCTTCTCGTCGTGAGCCTTGACCTTCGAGGACTTGCGCATGACCTTGCCGTAGAGCGGGTGCTTCACGCGGTCTTCGACCTCGACGACGATGGTCTTCTCCATCTTGTCGCCGACGACGTAGCCGATGAGCGTCTTCCGGTAGCCACGGGCCTCTGCCGCTGTCGTCTGTGCCTCAGTCATTCGTTATCCTCAGCCTTCGCGTCCTCGGCCTCGGGCTTCTCGCCTTCGGCCTTGTCGGACTTCTTCTTCGAGCTCTTCGTCTCTACGGGCGCGGGCGAGGCGCTGATGCCGAGCTCGCGCTCACGGATCACGGTGTAGAGGCGGGCGATGTCGCGCTTGACCGCGCGGAGTCGTCCGTGGCTCTCCAGCTGACCGGTCGCTGCCTGAAAGCGCAGGTTGAACAGTTCTTCCTTCGCCTTCTTCAGCTCGGTGACGAGACGATCGTCATCGTAGGTGGCGAGCTCGCGGGGCATGAGCTCCTTTGAACCAACAGCCATTATGCGTCACCCTCCTCGCGCTTGATAATGCGTGCCTTGAGCGGCAGCTTGTGGATCGCACGCATCATTGCTTCGCGTGCGAGTTCTTCGTTCACACCGGCGACCTCGAAGAGGACGCGGCCCGGCTTGACGTTGGCGACCCACCATTCGGGGCTTCCCTTACCGCTACCCATGCGGACTTCCGCCGGCTTCTTGGTGAGGGGACGGTCCGGGTAGATGTTGATCCAGACTTTACCGCCACGCTTGATGTGACGGGTCATGGCGATACGCGCTGCCTCGATCTGACGGTTCGTGACATACGCGGGCGTCAGAGCCTGGATGCCGTACTCGCCGAACGAGACCTGCGTGCCACCGGATGCCTGGCCACGACGGCCGGGACGGTGCTGCTTGCGGTGCTTGACCTTACGCGGAATCAACATGATTTACGCCTCAACTCCTGCTGCTGCGGGAGCGTCTTCGCGCTGCTGGCGACGGCGTCGGTCGGGACGCGACGACTTCTGGTTCGCCTGCTCGCGCGCGAGCTCCTTGTTGGTGATTTCACCCTTGTAGATCCAGACCTTCACACCGATCCGACCGAAGGTCGTACGTGCCTCGTAGAAGCCGTAGTCGATGTTGGCGCGGAGGGTGTGCAGGGGCACACGGCCCTCGCGGTAGAACTCCGAGCGGCTCATCTCGGCACCGCCGAGACGGCCGGAGACCTGGATGCGGACACCCTTCGCGCCTGCCCGCTGCGCACCCTGCAGCCCCTTGCGCATTGCGCGACGGAACGCGACGCGAGCGCTGAGCTGCTCCGCGATGCCCTGTGCGACGAGCTGTGCCTCGGCCTCGGGGTTCTTCACCTCGAGGATGTTCAGCTGGATCTGCTTGCCGGTGAGCTTCTCGAGGTCGGCGCGGATGCGCTCCGCCTCTGCTCCACGGCGACCGATGACGATGCCGGGGCGTGCCGTGTGGATGTCCACGCGGACACGGTCGCGGGTGCGCTCGATCTCGATGCGTGCGATACCTGCGCGGTCCAGGCTGGACTTCAGGTGCTCACGGATCTGGATGTCTTCCTTCACGTAGTCGGCGTAGCGCTGACCCGGCTTCGTGCTGTCAGCAAACCAACGCGACACGTGGTCGGTGGTGATGCCGAGGCGGAAGCCGTACGGGTTGACTTTCTGTCCCATTACTTCTCCTCAGTCTCAGGCGTCGACAGGACCACGGTGATGTGGCTCGTGCGCTTCTTGATGCGCGATGCGCGTCCCTGTGCGCGGGGGCGGAAGCGCTTCAGCGTAACGCCCTCGTCGACGAATGCCTTCGTGATGTAGAGGTCTTCGTCATCCAGGTACTCGTTCTGAGCGTCGGCCTTCACGCGTGCGTTGGCCATTGCGCTGCTGACGAGCTTGAACACGGGCTCCGAAGCGCCCTGGGGGGCGAATTTCAGAATCGCGAGAGCCTCTTCTGCCTGCTTGCCGCGGATCATGTTCACGACTCGGCGGGCCTTCATCGGGGTCACGCGGATGTGACGAACGCGAGCGATCGACTCAACCATTTGCCTTACTCCTAACGCGTCGCCTTAGCGGCGACGGCCCTTCTTGTCGTCCTTCACGTGTCCACGGAAGGTGCGGGTGGGCGCGAACTCGCCCAGCTTGTGTCCGACCATCGTCTCTTCGACGAAGATCGGGATGTGCTTGCGACCGTCGTGCACGGCGATCGTGTGTCCGAGCATGGCCGGGACGATCATCGAGCGGCGCGACCACGTCTTGATGACGTTCTTGGTG
>DXDC01000444.1 GCA_019115685.1 Candidatus Agrococcus pullicola | reverse complement strand
CTGAGCCAGGATCAAACTCTCCGTAAAGAAATGTTGCATACTTTCATGAGGAAAATCACAAAAGCAGCGAGTTTGATCTGGCAAGTAGACTGTCTTACTGACAATCGTCTTGTCCAAAAAAGGAATCGTGTGCTATTTACAGCACAACGAGGTTATTTGGCATTTGACATTGTGCACGCTGTTGAGTTCTCAAGGATCGGACGCTCTCGGTTCTGCTGCTTGGCTTCTTCCGAGGCAACTTCTCTAAGTTACCACTCTCCGTCAGCTTGTCAAATCGACTGGCTTTCGGTTTGTGTTTGAGGTGATGTCGCTCTGAGGCAACCTCTCCATCATACACACTCGATGCGATCTTGCAAATCGACTCGCGGTGTGTTGTGTAAGTGGTTTCTGCTTGCTTGCAGTGTGTCCATCTTACTCAATCAACACGCTGTGTCAATTGCGGATCTATTCGTTCTCGTTGAGTGGAAGTCCATCCGAAATTCGGATGTTGTCCCGCTTGAGGAGGTGGCTACGGAGAGTTGTTTTTCTCTCTGCGCCTCGACTCCTTTGGGGTGACGAATGATTACTTTACGCAGCGGGTGCCGTCGCACCAAAACCCCCGTGCATCTCGGGCGTGTCGGCTGAAGGATGTCGCTCATCACGATGCGGCAAACGCCTACTCAGCATGCTGCTGGGTAGGCGTTTGCCGCAGTGCGGGCTGGCTCCCATGCGGCAAACGCCTGTTCAGCGTGCTCATCGTTAGGCATTACCCGAATAGCGGCCGCGGCTCTCAATCGACTGCCGAGATTTCACACGAGGCGAAGATAAAGACTCGAGGTGCGTCACTCGCTGAGGCGTGCTGCAGCGAGTGTCTTCTTACCGCGGCGAAGCACTGCGTAACGACCGTGCAGCAGGTGGTCGGCGATGGTCGCCTCTGCGTCTTGAATGCGCACATTGTTGACCGAAACGGCGCCTTGCTGGAATGCCCTTCGTGCTTCCGAGAGGCTCGTGACCAGCTGTGTGTCGCGAAGCAGTTCTGCTATCGATGCCGTTGGCGAGGCGTCGACGACCTCGAGTGACTCGACTGCCTGGCGTAGCGCATCCTCGCTGAGTGCCTCAAGATCTCCGCTGCCGAAGAGTGCTGATGAAGCATCGATTGCCTCTTGCGTCGTTTCGGCGCCGTGTACGAAGCTCGTTACTTCGAACGCGAGACGCTTCTGAGCGGCGCGCCGGAACGGTTCTTCCTCAACTGCGCGAGCGAGCTCCTCGATCTCTGCGCTCGGCAGGAACGTGAATGCCTTGAGCAGTTTGATGACGATCTTGTCATCCTGATTCAGCCAGAACTGGTACATCGCGTACGGGGACGCGAGTTTGGCGTCGAGCCAGATCGCGTTGCCCTCGCTCTTGCCGAACTTCTTGCCGTCCGCGTCGGTGATCAACGGCGTACCCAGGGCATGCGCGTGAGCGCCCTCCGCTTTGCGGATCAGCTCGGTCCCCGCCGTCAGGTTTCCCCACTGATCACTGCCGCCGAGCTGCATCGTGCACCCGTAGCGCAGGAAGAGCTCTCTGAAATCGAGGCCTTGCAGCACCTGGTAGCTGAACTCGGCGTAGGAGATCCCGTCATCGGAGTCCATCCTGGCCGCGACAGCGTCCTTCTTCAGCATCGTGCCGACCCTGAAGTGCTTCCCGATTTCACGGAGGTAGTCGACCGTCGACATGGGAGCCGTCCAGTCGAGATTGTTTACCAGCTGTACTGCGTTCTCGCCTTCGTCGGAAAGGAACCTGAGCATCTGCTTCCCGAGGTACGTGACCCATTCCGCTACGGTTTCACGCTCATTGAGCTGACGTTCACTCGTAGGTTTCGGATCTCCGATGAGGCCCGTCGAACCCCCCACGAGCGCGAGGGGCCGGTGCCCTGCGAGCTGCAGGCGTCGCATCACGATCAGCTGCGCCAGGTTGCCGAGGTGCAGACTCGGCGCTGTCGGGTCGAATCCGCAGTAATAGGTGATGGGGTCTCCGGCCAGCGCCTGGCGCAGAGCATCCGCATCGGTTGATACGTGGACGCTGCCTCGCCAGACGAGTTCATCCCATACGTTCTCGAACGCAGGGTCGAGCTGAATCGGAGCCGGAATCTGCATGATGACAACAGTACTGCTCCAGCGGTCTCAATCGCATATCGGCGCGCACCCGACCAACAACCCTGAGGGGTTGATTTGCTCGTGGTGAACTGTGTAGGGTTCAGCGAAAGGCACTGTCGTCTCTGGACGCCAGCGCAATCCATCCGCGCCGAGCGGCCGGTGACAACGACGGGAGGCATTGTGTTCGTCATAACAGCGGACCAGCGGGGATCGCGCCGAATCGGAAGTCGCGCAGCAGCACGCATGCGAGAGCTCAGCGACACATACGAAGCCGACCTACTGCTGCCGATCGCGCACTACGCAGGGGACGAACTGCAGTTCGTGAGCGAAAGCGCGACCGCAGTGACAGCGATCAGCCTGGAGATGAGCGATGATGCCTGGTACGTCGGCATCGGCGTCGGAGCAGGAACGCTCGGCGAAACCGCCGCCGATTCCCACGGTGCGGCATTCGAGTTCGCACGCGAGGCGGTGATTGCAGCCAAGCCGCTCCCCTGGGGCATCGCCGTGCGAGCTGACGACGAAGAACTCGGAGCGGATGCCGAGGCCGGACTCGCACTGCTGCAGGGAATCCGTTCGAAGCGAACGAGCTCGGGCCGCGACATCGCTGAGCTGGTCGAGGAACTCGGCAGCGTCACGGCTGCCGCACAAGAACTGGGCATCAGTGTCAGTGCAGCGTCGAAGCGAGCGCGCATCGCGCTGTTGCGTCATGAAGCGCTGGGCTTCCCGCTCGCGGCACGACTGCTCGCCTTCGCCAACGGGTCAGAGGTTCGTGAGACGCTGAAAACATGAACTTCGCGAAATCCTTCCCGGGGCTCATCACGATCGCCGCCATCGGCGCCGTGATCGCAATCGCCGCATGCGTCGTTGCCGCGATGCTGCCGCCCATCCCGCAGTGGATGGCAGTGGGCGTCATCACAACGGCTGTCATCGCGTCGTGGGTGCACGGCTGGTTCGTCGTGAAACTCACGTTCGAGGTCGCCGACCCTCCCACGAGCCCGCTGGAAACAGGTCGTCAACCACTCGCTCCTCCGGCTGGCACCATGCGCGGCGGATGGATCATCGGCTTGCTCGAACGGGCGGCCACGACAGCCGCCATCGGGACCGGACTGTTCGTCGCTCTCGCCGTCATCGTCGCTGTCAAGGCGGTCGGTCGGTTCGGCGAACTCGACAAACCGGAGTCGCGGGAGCGCTTCATCATCGGCACGCTCGCATCCCTCGGCACCGCAGCGCTGTGGGGTGCCGCCGCCTACCTCTGGCGCATCTGATCAGTAGCGCTGTTACGCATCCTTCAGCGCTGAGAGTCGCGTCTCCAGCGCGTCGATCTGGTCCGCGACAGCGGATACCGCTGTTCCTCCCACGCCGTTCCGGCTAGAAATCGCACCGTCCACCGTCAGCACTTCGCGTACGCCCGAGAGCAAATGCTCGCTAATCGCTGCGTAGTCCTCGTCGCTCGGTTCGTGCAGTTCCAGCCCACGTTCTTCGCAGAACCGTACGAGCGCGCCGGATATCTCGTGGGCATCCCGAAACGGCACACCCTCGCGCACGAGCCACTCCGCAACGTCGGTTGCGAGGGAGAACCCCTGAGGAGCCAACTCGCGCATCCGTTCGGTGTCGAACGTGAGCGTCGCTACCATCCCAGCCATCGCCGGCAATACGAGCGCGAGCTGATCGACGGAATCGAACACCGGCTCTTTGTCCTCCTGCAGGTCACGATTGTACGCGAGCGGGAGCGCCTTGAGCGTTGCGAGCAGCCCCGTCAGATTGCCGATGAGTCGGCCGGCCTTGCCTCGCGCGAGCTCTGCGATGTCCGGGTTCTTCTTCTGCGGCATGATCGAAGATCCGGTGGAGAAACCGTCGTGCAGCTTCGCGTAGCCGACCTCGCTCGTCACCCAGAAGATCACCTCTTCAGCAAGGCGCGACAGGTCGACGGAGATCTGGGTCAAGACATACGCGAACTCCGCGGTCACGTCGCGCGCGCTTGTTGCATCGATTGAATTGCGACTGGGCGAAGAAAGACCCAGCTCGCCCGCCACGAGCGCCGGATCGAGCCCAAGTGACGAGCCCGCGAGCGCCCCTCCCCCGTACGGAGACTCGGATGCTCGCGCACGCCAATCGCGCATCCGCTCCAGGTCGCGCAACAGCGGCCAGGCGTGCGCCAGCAGGCTGTGCGAAAGCAGTACCGGCTGAGCGTGCTGTAGGTGAGTACGGCCGGGCATGGGAGCATCCGGATGCGCTATCGCCTGTTCAACGAGTGCGGTGATGACTGCGCGCACACCACGCCCAAGGCGCTCGGACTCATCGAGCATCCAGAGCCGGATGAGCGTTGCAATCTGGTCGTTGCGGCTGCGGCCGGCGCGGAGACGTCCGCCGAGTTCGGCCCCGGCGACGTCGATCAGCCCGCGTTCCAGCGCACCGTGAACATCCTCATCGCTCTCGGCGGCGATGAACCGTCCGTCCGCCACTCGCGCCGACAGCTCGTCGAGCGCCGCGTGCATACGATGCAGCTCGTCATCGTCCAGGTATCCGGCCGCGTGCAACGCCGTCGCGTGCGCTTTCGAACCGGCGATGTCGTACTGTGCAAGACGCCAGTCGAAATGCGTCGACTTCGACAGCGCGGCCATCTCTGGGCTCGGGCCGGATGCAAAACGCCCGCCCCAGAGTGAGCCTTCGTTCGTGCCGTGCTGCGTCATCCTGCGTTCTCCTCGATGTCGTTGTCGTGCGGCCTCTGTCAGCCTAGCTGCGACGAAGCCCGTGCTCCGCGCTGAAACCTGCGTCAGAGCGAGGCGCTGAGCGGACTATCCGTTTCGTCTCCCGCTCCAGCGACTCTTTCAGCGCTCTACTGTTCGAGTAACCAGGCGAGCAGCGCCTTCTGCGCGTGCAAGCGGTTCTCCGCTTCGTCCCAGATCACCGACTGCGGGCCGTCGATGACGTCTGCCGTGACCTCGAAACCGCGGTAGGCCGGCAGGCAGTGCAGGAAGATCGCATCCTGGGCCGCCTGCTGCATGAGTTCGGCATCAACTCGGTAGGTCTCGAATCGACGAAGACGCGCGTCCTTCTCAGACTCCTGCCCCATGGACACCCATGTGTCGGTCACGATGACATCGGCATCGGCCGCCGCTTCGCGCGCATCTACTGTGAACCCGGCGCTGCCGCCGGTGTCGGCCGCAATCCGCTGTGCATCTGAAAGGATGTCGCCGCGCGGTGCCTCGTCCACGGGCCCCGACAGCACGACGTGCATGCCGGCGGTGGCGCAAGCGAGCAAGTACGAGTGCGCCATGTTACTGGCGGTATCGCCGAAGAACGCGAGTTTCTGGCCCGCGAGTTCTCCTCTGTGCTCCTTCACGGTGACGAGGTCGGCGAGAAGCTGGCAGGGGTGGAAGTCATCGCTCAGCGCATTCACGACGGGGATGGTCGTGCCTGCAGCCATCTCATCGAGCCCCGACTGGGCAAAGGTGCGCCACACGACGGCGGCGAGCATCCGTTCGAACACTCGCGCGGTGTCCGCCACGGATTCCTTGCCTCCCAGTTGGCTTTCACCCGGGTTGATGATGAGCGGGCTACCGCCCAAGTCGCTGATGCCTGCCGCGAAGGAAACCCTGGTGCGAGTCGACGTCTTGTCGAAGATGACGGCGACGGTCTGCGGCCCCTCGAGTGGACGCTCCGCGAAGCGGTCGCCCTTCATCGCTATCGCGCGGTCGATGACCTGGCGCTGCTCGTCGGGGCTGAGATCGTCATCGCGGAGGAAGTGGCGCGTCATGCGACAAGCCTATGCTCACAGCGCCTGCCACACGAAACCGCCCTACGCCGGGGCCAAAACAACGGTCTATACGGAGAGCCATCGGCGTATACGGCGACGACCGCCGACATAGACCGATTTTTTGGTCCTCCGTACGGGAGGAGAGGCGATGTTCGAACTGCGGCACCGCACGAGGGACCTAGGAGTGGTCGTCAGCGACGAACGGATCGGCATCGGCGTTGGTCTGCACGATGAGCTCGCCCCGGCGCGCGGCTTCCGCTGCGACGGTGTCGCCGGCGAGGTTTCGAATGAGCGCGTACGCCATGTCGATGCCCGCCGAGATACCCGAGGAGGTCCAGACTCGGCCATCCTCGACCCAGCGTGACCTGGCATCCCAGTCAATCTCCTCGCCGAAACTCGTCGCCCACTCGAACGCCATTTTGTTCGACGTCGCTCGATGGCCATCGAGGATGCCCGCTGCCGCCAGCAGCGCGCTCCCGGTGCACACGCTGGTCACCATCGAAGCAAGAGCGGCCACCCTCACCAGCTCGTCGAGAAAGTCGCCGTTCGACACCAGCCATCTCGTGCCCTTTCCTCCCGGCACCAGCAAGATGTCGGGATCCCGAAGAGCGCTGAGCCGGTTCGGCGCCACGACCTCCACACCCTGCGAGCTGCGAACCGGGCCGGGAGTCACGGCGTGGAAAACGCATTCGAAACCGTCTGCGAGCGAGAAGAGTTCGACCGGTCCGAACGCGTCCAGCAGCTCGAAGCCGTCGAACAGCAGCACGTCGACGCGATTCACGATTGTCAATCTACTGCACGACCATCGCTGTCCCGGCGCCGGATCAAACGATTATCGCTCTACTCGGAAGTTGAACACCGATGTGTCGAAGCGATTGTAGGACTCATAGTCGATCAGATCGTAGAGGTCTGCACGGTGCTGCATCTCATCGAGTTTGTCGCGCAAGTGGCCGGCATCCAACAGCGCATCGAGCGCTCGATCGGTCGCGCCCATCGCGATACGAAGCATCGACACCGGCCAGATGACCATGTTCAAACCCGCATCGCGCAGCTGCGCGACGGAGAACAGGTCGCTTTTGCCGAACTCTGTCATGTTGGCCAGCAGCGGGACCTCGACGGCCTTGCGCATCGCTTCGAACTCCTCGAGCGTGCGCATGGCTTCCGGGAACACCGCGTCGGCTCCTGCGTCGACAAGCCGCTTGGCTCTGTCGATCGCCGCGTCGAGCCCTTCGGCGGCCCTGATATCCGTACGCGCCACGATCAGGAAGTTCTCGTCTCGACGTGCGTCGACAGCAGCACGAATACGCTTTACCGCTGTCTGTTCGTCGACGACCTGTTTGCCGTCGAGGTGGCCGCAGCGCTTCGGGTTGATCTGGTCCTCTATGTGGCACCCGGCGAGCCCGGCGTCCTCGAACTCCTGCACGGTTCGAGCCACGTTCATCGGCTCGCCGAATCCGGTGTCGGCGTCGATGATCGCCGGGAGATCGGTGACTCGTGCGATTTGCCTGCCGCGGGCGGCGACTTCTGTCTGGGTCGTCAGGCCGATGTCGGGCAGCCCGAGATCGGCAGAGAGCACGGCTCCGGAGATGTAGACGCCTTCGAATCCTTTCTGCTCGATGAGTCGAGCGGAAAGCGGGTTGAACGCGCCCGGAAATCGCAGGAGTTCCCCCTCCCCCAAACGAGCTCGAAACTGGGCTCGCTTCTGGGCCGCGGTCGTGGTGGAGTACAGCACAGTGATAACCCTCCGCTTCTAGAAGATGCCGTTGTTCGGGCCCGACGTCAGCGCACCCGGAGCGGCGATGATGTTCAGCTCGGCGAGTTCGCTCGATTGGAGTTCCGGGAGTCGCTGCACGACATCGAGGAATCGCTCGATCTCGGCGGGCTCGAGCACGCCCTCGGCGAGCGTCCGGAACTTCTCGATGTACTGGTCGCGAGCGAACGGACGTGCTCCCAGCGGATGCGCGTCGGCGACGGCGATTTCATCGCGAATCTCTGTCCCGTCGTCGAGCGTGATCACGACGGCGCCGCCGAATGCCTTCTCGCTGATATTCAGCGAGTGGTAGCGGCGGGTCCACTCCGCGTCTTCGACGGTCGTGACCTTCTGCCAGAGTTCCACGGTGTCCTGCCGCCCGGCTCGCTCGGGCGAATAGGAATCGACGTGATGCCAGGCTCCGTCCTGCAGCGCAACCGTGAATATGTAGGGAATCGAGTGATCGAGCGTCTCCCGCGATGCCTGCGGGTCGTACTTCTGCGGGTCGTTCGCACCGGAACCAATGACGTAGTGCGTGTGATGCGAGGTGTGGATGACGATGGATGCGACGCGCTCCGGCTGCCCGACCAGTTCCGGGTGCTCGCGGTGGAGTTTACGGGCCAGGTCGATCCAGGCCTGCGCCTGGTACTCGGCCGAGTGCTCTTTCGTGTAGGTGTCGAGGATCGCCCGCTTGGCTTCCCCGGCTTCCGGCAGCGGCACCTCGTAGGACGCGTCCGGTCCGTCGAGCAGCCAGGCGATCACGCCGTCTTCGCCCTCGTAGATGGGTGTCGGGCTGGTCTGTCCGCGCATCGCACGGTCGACCGCTTCGACAGCCATCTTGCCCGCGAACGCGGGAGCGTGCGCCTTCCACGTGGAGATTTCGCCCTTGCGCGACTGCCGTGTCGCGGTCGTGGTGTGCAGCGCCTGGCCGATGGCCTGGAAGACGGTCTCGGTACTGAGCCCGAGCAGCGTGCCGAGCCCGGCTGCCGCCGCGGGGCCGAGGTGGGCGACGTGGTCGATCTTGTGCTTGTGCAGACAGATCGCCTTCACGAGGTCGACCTGCACCTCGTACGCGGTGGCGATCGCGCGCACGACATCCTGACCGCTCAGTCCGTCGACCGCTGCTCGGTGCTGCGCGACGGCGAGCACGGCGGGGATGTTGTCGCCGGGATGCGAGTAGTCGGCTGCGAGGAAGGTGTCGTGATAATCGAGCTCTCGCACTGCAACACCGTTGACCCAGGCAGCCCATTCGGGGCTCGTGCGCTCATCCGAGTCGAGACCGAACACCGTGGCGCCCTCCCCGCCCTGGGAAACCGCGTGCGCCTGTGCTTGGCCGCGCGCGGCCACGATGGGCGCCCTGTTCAGCGAGGCGGCCGCGACTGCCGCATTGTCGATGATGCGGTTGATGACCATGTCGACGACTTCGTCGGTGACGTCGACGGGGTCGGTTGCGACAGCAGCGAGTTTCCAGGCGAGCTGGTCCTCACGGCCCAGGTTCTCTTCTGAACGGTGGACACGAACGTTGTGCAATTGCATTCTGGCCCTTTCGGAGACGTAGCGCAGCTAGGTGCGCTGGGATGAGGACACCGCTGTGTGCGTCTCGAGTCGCGCGAGTGCGCTCGTGAGGCTGTTGCGGAGATGGATGTGGGTGGCGTGCGCTGCAAGTTCAGGGTCGCTCTCGAGGATCGCTTCGACGACCAGGAGGTGCTCTTTCGCCGCGTTGCGTAAACGATCGGCGTCGTGCCGAGAGAGGCGCCGTATGCGCGCGGAGTGCAGCCGGACGCTCGCGAGCGCAGCGGACAGGTAGGAGTTCTCTGCCGCTTCATCGATTGCTTCGTCCAGCGCGTCGACGATACTGAAATATCGGCGCAGCCCGTCTTCGCTGTCGACCAGCAGCTCGGGCGCAGCGATCAGCTCGCGCTGAATTCGCTCGAAGGGAGCGGTATCGCGGCGGCGGGCCGCGAGCGCAGCGGCGTGCGACTCGAGGGCGTATCGCAGTTCGTAGAGCGAACGGACGCGCTCGGTATCCATGTCGGTGACGACGAGCATCCGCGGAGACTGCGCCGCGACCAGCCCGTCGGCGACAAGGCGCGAGAGCGCCTGTCGGATGGGCGTACGGCTCACTCGCAGACGGCTCGATTGCTCCACTTCTGCCAGCACGGTGCCGGGCAGCAACTTCCCTTCGAGAATCTCGTCTCGGAGGGTGCGGTAGGTCTTTTCGCTCGCGCGCATCGGACCTCCTCGGGGTTCGCTCGTGCAGACAATCGTTAATGTATACACTAAGTGAACTTCCAAGAAAATCAAGGCGTAGAATCTGCATCTATGGATACATTGCCGCGGGTGGGCTCGCGAGCAGACGAGCAAGGCGAGGTTCGCGCATGACTGCGCGGTGCGCCCCGCTAAGCGATGACTTCCGTTCCGTACCCCTCATCGGTGAAAATCTCGAGCAGCATGGAATGCTCTTCGCGGCCGTCGATGATCGCGGCTTTCGCGACACCTCCGCGCACGGCGTCCAGGCAGGCGCGCATTTTCGGAATCATCCCCGACTCGAGTTTCGGCAGCATCCGCTCGAGCTCGGCTGCGTCCAGGCTCGAGATCAACGAGTCGCGGTTCGGCCAGTCGCCGTACAGTCCTTCGATATCGGTCAGGATCACGAGCTTCTCGGCTCCCAGAGCGATCGCGAGTGCAGCTGCCGCGGCGTCTGCATTCACGTTCAGCGAGTCGCCGGGGCGGTCGCGGTCGGGAGCGATAGAGGATACGACGGGAATCAGGTCGGCATCCAGCAGTCGCTGCACCGGCGTCGGGTCGACTCCCACGATGTCGCCGACGTGGCCGAGATCGACCGTGTCGCCGTCGACCTCGACACGCTTCCGCACTCCGCTGAAGAGCCCTGCATCCTCGCCAGATGCGGACGCCGCGTACGGCCCGTGACTGTTGATGAGCGACACGAGCTCGCGTGAAACCTGCCCCGTCAGCACCATGCGCACGACGTCCATCGCCTCCCGGCTCGTGACGCGGTAGCCGCCGCGGAACTCGCTCTCGACGCCCCAACGTTCGAGCGCGTTCGTGATCTGCGGGCCGCCGCCGTGCACCACCACGGGCTTGATGCCGACGTGCCTGAGATAGACGACGTCTTCGGCGAACGCACGCTGCAACTCGGGCGTCAGCATGGCATTGCCGCCGTACTTGAACACCATGACCGCGCCGCGGAATCGCTCGAGCCACGGCAGCGACTCGATCAGTGTTATCGCCTTGGCGCGTGCGACGTCGCGGCTAACTGGAGTACGCGGAGTTTTCGTGGACATAATCGTGCGTCAAATCGTTCGTCAGGATGGTCGCTGCGCGCTCACCGGCGTGCAGGTCGATGAGGATGTGCGTGCGCCGCGGCGTCAGGTCGCACTCTTCGCGGGGCCTGTCGGGGCCACCCTTCGTGCAGAGGCGAACACCGTTGAACCATACGTCGACATCGTAGGGGTCGAAGCTGGCGGAGGTCGTCCCGATCGCCGCGAGGACCCGCCCCCAGTTCGGGTCGTTGCCGAAGATGGCGGTCATGAGCAGGTTCGAGCGAGCGCACGAACGGCCGACCTCGACG
>DXDC01000443.1 GCA_019115685.1 Candidatus Agrococcus pullicola | reverse complement strand
GGTTCAGCACCGCTCCCTGGACCGATGCGTCGAGCGCAGAGGTGATCTCGTCGGCGATGATCAACGTGGGCTTGACTGCGAGGCTGCGTGCGATGGCCACGCGCTGGCGCATGCCGCCGGACATCTGGCTCGGGTAGAGATCGCCGGTGTTCTTACGGAGCCGAACGAGGTCGAGGAGCTCAGCGATCTGCGCCCGCCGCTCTCGAGCTCCGGCGATGCCGTGGGTGAGCAGCACTTCATCTAGCACCTCGCGCACCGTCATCCGGGGGTTCAGCGACGAATAGGGATCCTGGAAGATCATCTGTACCTGGCCTGCCCTCGAGAGCCGGTCGACGCCCTTCGTCCGTAGCAGATCTTCGTCGCCAAGTGTGATTCGTCCGCCGTTGGCCGCCTGCAGTCCGGCGACGGTTCTTGCAACCGTCGACTTGCCCGAACCCGATTCGCCGACCAGCCCAAGCACCGTGCCGGCGGGCACGTCGAAGGAGACGCCGTCGACAGCGTTGAAGGCCTGTCGCCCGCGGCCAAACGTCACGACCAGATCCTGGACCACGAGATCAGTCGTCCGCGAATCCGCTCGGTCGGCTCGTGCGCCCACAACCTTGAGCGATTCCGTGGTCTTGCGCTCCCATCGCGGATGCTCCTCGGGCTCGTTCAAGTACTCGGGATCCTCAGGGATGGTCGCGAGCGGAACACTCCGATCGGTGGACAGATCCGGCACGCACTCCACCAGGGCTCTGGAATACGAATGCTGCAGCTTCTCAGGCGTCGGAAGATCTCGCACATCGACCTCCTCGACGATCCGGCCCTTGTACATGACCAGAACGCGCTCGCAGAGCTCGGCCAGTACCGCGATGTCGTGAGAGACGACGATGGCCGCCGCACCCGTCGCCTCGCACTGGCGACGAAGATGCGCCAGGATGCGCTGCTGGACTGTCACGTCCAACGCTGTCGTGGGCTCGTCTGCGATGATCAGCTTCGGCGCGCTGATCTGTGCCATGGCGATCAGCGCGCGCTGGCGCATGCCGCCCGAGAACTCGTGTGGGAACTGCTTCGCGCGCCGTTCTGGATCCGGAATCTTCACGGTCGCAAGCGCCTCCACAGCACGTGCGTTGGCCTCTGCGCGCTTGAGGCCAGCATGAACTCTCAGGCCCTCGGCAACCTGCGTTCCCACGCGGAGCGCAGGGTTGAGTGCGGTTAGTGAGTCCTGGAAGACAACGCCGATGTCGGTCCCAACGGCCTTGGCCGCCGCGGCCGGATCGAGCCCGAGCAGATCCACGCCGTTGAAGCGGAGTTTCGTAGCGGTGACTGCGGCGTCGGTGGGTGCCAACTGCGCGACGGACATCATCGTGACGCTCTTGCCGCTTCCGGACTCGCCGACGACCCCGACGAGTTCGCCGGGTCGCAGCGAGAAGGAGACACTTTCGACGGGCGTCTCCCACCCCTTCGTCCCGGGGAATGACACCGACAGCCCTTCAACCTCGAGCAGCGGCGGCTCCGCGGATGCTGCAGAGGCTTTGCCAGCGGCCGACGCGGGGTCGGCCGCTGGCGGGGGACCGAGCTTTCGAGGCGACAGCAGCCGTCCGCGTCCCTGGCTGCGCATGTGACCGGCGATCGCCTCGCCGAGCATGCCGAAGGCCAGGCCCGCGGCCACGACCATCACGCCTGGGCCGAGCACCGCAGACGGCTGTGAATAGACCTGCTCGAACCCTTCGTTCAGCATGCGTCCCCAGTCGTACTCCGGCGGCTGGATGCCCACTCCGAGGAAGCTCAGACTCGAGAGCGCAAGCAGTCCGCCGCCGATGGAGATGGTCACATTGACGATCACGGGCTCAGCGATGTTCGGTAGCACATACCGGAGGTACTGCCTGCTCTTTGACACGCCGAGCATCTTCGCAGCCGCCAGATACTCAGAGCCGCCGACCCGAGAGGAGAGCGTCTGCGCCAGTCGAGCGAACATCGGGGTCATGGTCAACGACAACGCGATGATCGATGTGGTCGAGCCTGCCCCCAGCAGGATGACCGTCAGCATCGCCACCAAGAGCACCGGAAACGCGAGCCAGGTGTTGATGACGGCGCTGAATGCACGCTGTGCCCGGTGGCCGAGCACCGCGGGCAGCGCGCCTAGCAGCAGCCCTGCAGCCGCCCCGATTGCGGTGGCGAGCAGCGCCATCCCCAACGATGTCCGTGTCGCCACAAGCGTGCGAAGCAGCAGATCTCGACCCAGGCCGTCAGTGCCGAGCGGGTGTTCCGCGCTGGGCGGCTGCAGGAGAGTGCCCGGATTGGGTCGGTTGGCCGCTTCTCCCCAGAGCATGGGGGCAACGACCGCCAGGATTAGCAGCGTCACGACGCCGGCGGCTGCCAGCACAGCCATCGGCGTCCGGGTGAGGGTAATAATACGTTGCTTCATGCGGTCTCCAAGAGCGTGGTGCGCCGATCGATCAGTGACAGCACGATGTCGACCAGCAGATTGACCAGCAGGATCACCGTCGCGTAGACGATGGCAAGGCCCTGCACGATGCCGTAGTCCTTGGTGACGATCGCCTGGACGAAGGCGCTCCCGAGCCCCGGCCAGTTGAAGACCTGCTCGACCAGCACGCTGCCCACGATCATCGTCGCCAGCAGCGACCCGCCCAGGGTCAGCGTCGCGGTGAGCATATTAGGCAGAGCATGCTTGAAGTTGATCATCCATCCAGGCAGCCGTTTTGAGCGTGCCGTGCGGATGAAGTCTTCGGAGAGAACGTTCAGTGCCTCCACTCTCGCAATCCTTGCGAGCGAGGCGGAGGACCCCAGCGCGAGGGCCAGCACCGGCAGGATGAAGGTTTCCCCACCGCTCATTCCCGCCACCGGCAGCATCCGCAGCGTGACGGAGAAGACCAGGATCAGGAATACCGCAAGCAGGTATTCGGGAATCGCTGCGAAGAATCCCGTAACCGTGGTGAAGGTGAGCTCAGTGCCGCGTCGACGACCGTTCTGCGTCAGAATCGCGATGACTAGGCCGATCGGCACCGCGATCAGCAGCACCAGGAGAAAGGCGATGACGGCCAGCTGCAGCGTTGCCGGAAGCCGGAACTCGACCAGCTCCGTCACCGAGCGACCCGTGATGAGCGAGATGCCGAGGTCTCCGTGCAGGAGTCCCGCAAGATAGTTCCAGTACTGCTCCAGCGGCGGGTCATTGAGCCCTAGCTGGTCGCGGCGGGCCTGGACCACGGCTTCATCCGCAGTGGGTCCCAGTGCCGCTCGCACCGGGTCTCCTCCTGCCAGTCGGAGCACGGCGAACGCCGCAGTGACGATCACGAACAGCGCCACGATGGCGCGGGTGAGCCGCCGCACCAGGAACGACAGCCACCGATTGGTGTTGCGGCCCGGGGCTGAGCCCAG
The DNA here is from genome assembly GCA_019115685.1 of Candidatus Agrococcus pullicola. Taxonomy (GTDB): domain Bacteria; phylum Actinomycetota; class Actinomycetes; order Actinomycetales; family Microbacteriaceae; genus Agrococcus; species Agrococcus pullicola. The sequence continues at coordinate 699 of DXDC01000443.1, read as the reverse complement.
GGCCGCAACGGAGCCATCTGGTTGCACAGAGAGCTGCTGTGTCGTCATCGCAGCGCTACTGCTCCGCGATCTCGAAGGTCATCGGCATGAGCACGCCGCGCGATACTCCGAAGTCGATGCCCGCAGCGTAGATCGTCTCGGTCGAAGAGGCGATCGGCAGGATCTCCAGGTTGCTGAACAGTGAGTTCTGCGCAGCCTCCCAGGAGTCGCATCCCTCCTCGCCGACCATGGTGTTGGCCTCGTTCGCGAGGTCGAAGTACTCCTGGTTCGTGTTGTACGTCCAGTTGCCGCCATCGGGCGGGAACTCACCGCTCAGGATGCCGAGCCAGTCGCTCGGCAGGCTCGTGTTGATCGGAGCCCAGACCAGGTCCCAGTCTCCGCCTGAGAAGATGACGTCGGTGTACGATGATGCAGGCGTGGGCACACCCTCGATGCCGATCGCCTGCAGCTGAGACTGCATCAATTCGATCGCGGATACGACCGATGCGCTCTCGTTCACGGGGTAGAGCAGGATCACCGACAGCTTCTGGCCGTCCTTGACCCGGATGCCGTCGCCTCCGAGTTCCCAGCCGGCCTCATCCAGCGCCTGCTGCGCCGCTGCGGTGTCGAACTGCGGGATGGCAGCGCTGCTGTCCATCGCGGTACAGGCCGCCCCGGTGCTGGCGACGAGTGAGACGAGCGGCTCGCCGTGCCCAGCAC
>DXDC01000442.1 GCA_019115685.1 Candidatus Agrococcus pullicola | reverse complement strand
CGCCGGAAGCTGCTGCGCGAACACGGCGGCGTATCCATCGAACGTCGGATCCCACGGGAACCACTGCGGCGGGGTTCGCCGCAGGTCGCTCGTCGCGGTGAACGACACGTTCACCATCCAGTAGACGGGGAACAGCATCACGAGCGTGAACACGACGCCGAGGACGGACTTCCACCAGGTGCGGCGGGTCGACGAGGACGCGGTCATGAGCCCGCCCCCTGCCGGTTCTGCAGTCTCAGGTGCAGGAATCCGAACACCAGCGCGATGAGGATGAGCAGGTTGCCGACGGCCGCCGCGGGTGAGAAGGCGGGCATCCCGGTGCCGAAGGCCTCCTTGTAGGCCCAGATCGACAGCGTGGTCGATGCTCCGGCGGGCCCGCCCGATGTCATCACCCAGATCACGTCGACCACCTTGAGCGTGTAGATGAGGCCGAGCAGCAGCGTGATCGCCGTGACCGGCCGAAGCAGCGGAAGCGTGATGCTCCAGAACTGCCGCCATGATCCGGCACCGTCGAGAGACGCCGCCTCGTACATGTCGGCCGGGATGTTCTGCAGGCCGGAGTACAGCACGACGAGGTTGAACGGCACCCCGAGCCAGATGTTCGCGATGGTGACCGAGAGCAGCGCCGTCGCCGGAGACGTGAGCCAGTTGACCGGGTCGCCGCCGAAGGCGACGATGACCGAGTTGACGATGCCGTTGTCGCTGTTGAGCATCCACACCCAGGTGGAGGCGGAGACGATCAGCGGCAGCAGCCACGGCACGAGGAACAGGGCGCGCAGCACCGTCGACAGGCGGAAGTTCTGCCGGAAGAACACGGCGAGCGCAAGACCCACCACGAACTGCACGACGATGGATCCGAACGTGAACAGCAGGGTGTTCCTGAGCGCGACGGGGAAGGCCGCGGAGCCGAACACCTCGGCGTAGTTCGCGAAGCCCACGAACTCGGCGTTCCCCTGCACGAACGCACGGATCGTATAGTCGTGGATCGACAGGTCGATGTTGCGCCACAGCGGGTACGCGTAGAAGACGACGAGGTAGGCCAGCAGCGGGGCGGCGAAGCCGACGGCGGCCCATCGGCTCGCGTCGAGCCGCCGTCGGGGACGCCATGCGCCCGGTCGCCGCCGCGCTCCGATGAGCGTCGCGGTGGTGGTCATGGATCGGTTCCCTCTCCTGCGCGGGGCGCGGATCAGCTCGTGGCGGATTCGGCGGCGTCCTGCGCCGTCTCGAGCGCGTCCTGCGGGCTCTCGGCGCCCGACAGCGCGCTCTGCACGGCCGTCCACAGAGCCTCGGAGATCAGCGGGTAGTCGGTGCCGAGCCCGTCGCTCGTGCGGCCCTTCGCGTTCTGCACGGCCGTCACCCACGGCTCGAGATCGGGGCTGTCGGCGAGCAGCTGCTCCTGACCCTCGGCGGTCGGCGGGATGTAGTACGCGAAGGTGTTCGCCGTCTCGACGAAGCCCTCGGGCGTGGTCATGCACTCGACGATCTGGCGCGTGACCTCATAGCGGGCGTCGTCCGATTGGACGGGCGCCACGATGAACTCACCGCCCGTCGGCGCGGGTGCCACGCCGCCGTCGCGGCCGGGCAGCTGCACGATGCCGGTGTCGAAATCGGCTTCTGCAGCGCTGTTGACCTGCCACGTGCCGTTCTCGGCGAAGGCGAAGTCTCCCGTGAGGAACTCCTCCCACACCGTGTTCTGCGAATTGCCGATGACGGAGTTGGGGGCATAGCCTTCGTCGAGCCATGTCTTCCACAGCTCGAGAGCTTCGACCGCCTCAGGGGAATCGAGCTGACCGAGGTCGGCGCCGGCGCCCCAGAACCACGGGAGGAATTGGAACGTGCCTTCCTCAGTGCCGATCCCCGCGAATGTGATGCCGCGGTGCCCGGCCTCGTCGACGTCCTTCAGCGCCGCCGTGAGCGTCTCCCAGTCGGTGATCGATGCGGGGTCGACGCCCGCGTCGTCGAGGACGTCGGCGTTGTAGTAGAGCGAGAGCGTGTTGGCGCCGATCGGGATGCCGTACGCGGCGCCATCCACGACGCCCGCGTCGAGGAGGTTCTCGTCGATCGCCGAGGTATCGAGACCGAGCTCGTCGACCGTGGTGAGCATGCCGGTCTCGGCGAGCGTCGACACGGCGGGGTTGTCGAGGAGGATGATGTCGGGCGAGGTCCCCTCCTGCGCCGCGAGCAGGGCCTGGTTCGTGAGCGCCGTGGTGTCGTATGCCGTGCGCTCGATCGTGACCCCGGCGTCCTCGCCGCACTGCTGGGCGCGCTGCTCCCAGTCGGACGAGCCGTCGTGCTGCGGGTACGGATCCCACCATGTGTACGTACCCGACGCGGCGTCGCCGCCGTCGCCGGGTCCGGTGCCTCCGCCCGATGAGCATGCGGCGAGCGCGCCCACGGCGACGAGCGCAGTGGCCGTGGCGAGAGCTGTGCGGTTGCGATTCATTGCTGTTCCTCCTTGAACGGGAACCGGATGGGTCGAACCGGTTCGATGAATGACATGAAGAATGGCGGATGAGGGGACGCGGTCAGGTGCTCCGAGGCGCGGCGATGCTGCCGCGATCGATGAGTTCGGGCGGCACATAGCGCACGACGTGCGGATCGTCGTGCCCCGGCCGACCCTCGACCCGCCGAACGAG
>DXDC01000441.1 GCA_019115685.1 Candidatus Agrococcus pullicola | reverse complement strand
CACTCCTTCGGAGAGTTGGCGGCCAGGACCGGCTCATCGCCCGGCTCGGAGATCGCACCCGCTCCGTGGATGAGCGCTGGCAGGCGGCTTCTTCGGACGCCGTGTCTCGTGCGGTTGCCGCGAATCCACCGATCTCGCTCATGACTCGCTCCGAACGACAGCGCCTGAACGTCGAGCGGCAGCGTGCCGCTGTCGGCGCGTGGTACGAGTTCTTCCCCCGGTCGGAAGGCGCCAAGAGAACTGCGGAAGGTTGGGTGTCCGGCACCTTCGGCACGGCAGCGAAACGACTTCCCGCCGTCGCCGCCATGGGCTTCGACGTCGTATATCTCCCGCCCATTCACCCGATCGGGGTAACCAATCGCAAGGGTCCGAACAATACGCTGACCGCCGTCGCGGGCGACCCCGGCAGCCCGTGGGCGATCGGCGCGGCCGAGGGCGGTCACGATGCCGTGCATCCCGACCTCGGCACGATCGACGACTTCGCGGATTTCGTCCGGAAGGCGCGAGAGTACGATCTCGAGATCGCCATGGACCTCGCGCTGCAGGCATCGCCGGATCATCCGTGGGTGCACGAGCATCCGGAGTGGTTCACGACGCTGCCGGACGGCTCGATCGCGTATGCGGAGAATCCGCCGAAGAAGTATCAGGACATCTATCCGATCAATTTCGACAATGCGCCCGAGTCGCTTGCGAAAGAAGTACTCAGGGTCGTCGAGCAATGGATAGGCCTCGGAGTGCAGATCTTCCGGGTCGACAATCCGCACACGAAACCGGTGTGGTTCTGGGAATGGCTCATCCGAGTCGTGAACGACCGTCACCCCGACGTCGTCTTTCTCGCTGAGGCGTTCACACGGCCCGCCATGATGCAGACACTCGCAAAGATCGGCTTTCAACAGTCGTACACGTACTTCACGTGGCGGAACACGAAGACCGAACTCGAGGAGTACCTGCGAGAGGTGTCCGGACGTCAGGCCGACTGGTTCCGTCCGAACTTCTGGGTGAACACGCCGGACATCCTGACCGAGTACCTGCAGTTCGGAGGGGTTCCCGCCTACAAAATCCGGGCGGCGATCGCAGCCACCGCCTGCCCATCCTGGGGGATGTACGCGGGCTTCGAGCTCATCGAGAATGTCGCGCGTCCCGGTGCCGAGGAGAATATCGACAACGAGAAGTACGAATACAAGGACCGCAGCTGGGATCAACCTCCGACGGGCCGCATCACGATCGAGCCGTACATCACCATGCTGAACAGCATCCGCGCCTCCCATCCCGCGATCGCGCAACCTCGCGGAACTCACGTACACTCCTCGGAAGACGAGGCGATTCTGGTGTTCTCCAAGCACCTGGAGGGCCGCTTCACCGACAGCGGCGAACCCGATACCGTCATTGTCGTCGTAAACGTCGACCCGCATTCCGCCCGGCAGACGCTCATACACCTCGATATGGAGGCGATCGGGCTCGAGGCGACCGATACATTCACCGCGCACGACCTCGTCACGGGCGAATCGTGGGAGTGGGGGCGTGACAACTACGTTCGCCTCGACTCGTTCGTCGATCCGGCGCATATCGTGCGCGTGCAACTCAAGAACCGCTAGGAATCCCATGCCCGATCTCCCGCACGACCCACAACAGCAGTTCAGTCAGGGCGATCTGGATCGCATCGCGTACGGCTCGGACCCGGCGCCGCACAGTGTGCTCGGCGCTCACGAGGTCGGCACCGGACACGTGGTCAGGGTCGTTCGGCACCTCGCCCGCCGGGTGCTCATCGACAGCGACGGCTCCCGCTACGAAGCCGAACACCTGGGAATCGGGGTGTGGGAGGCGACACTTCCGGGCCCCATCGCCGAATACACCGTGACCACCGAGCATGACGACGGCAGCATATGGACGGCAGAGGATCCATACCGGTTCACGCCGACCATCGGCGAGCTTGCTCTGCACCTGTGGAGCGAAGGCAGGCTCGAGGAAGCGTGGCGTGAACTCGGCGCTCGAGTCATGGAGCACCAAGGTGTCGAGGGCGTTTCGTTCACCGTCTGGGCCCCACATGCCAAAGCAGTGCGCGTTCGTGGCGATTTCAACGAGTGGGATGGAACCGGGCACCCCATGCGCACGATGGGATCAAGCGGTATCTGGGAGCTCTTCGTACCTCAGGCGCGTGCCGGACACCGCTACAAGTTCGCGCTGCTGGGACGCGACGGCTGGGTGGAACGAGCGGATCCGTTTGCCCAGCGAACGGAAGAGCCGCCCGCAACCGCATCCATCGTGCACGCCAGCCGCTTCGCGTGGAGCGACGACGAGTGGATGAGCGCGAGAGCCTCCACAAACCCGCACGACGGGCCCATGTCGATCTACGAGATGCACTTGGGGTCATGGCGCGACGGGCGCAGTTATCGCTCGATCGCGGACGATCTCATCGACTATCTCGCCGATACCGGCTTCACGCACGTGGAGTTCATGCCACTGGCAGAGCATCCCTACGGCCCCTCTTGGGGTTACCAGGTCACCGGTTACTACGCGCCCACATCCCGTTGGGGCTCCCCGGACGACCT
>DXDC01000440.1 GCA_019115685.1 Candidatus Agrococcus pullicola | reverse complement strand
ATCCCACCGAGATAATCGAAATCGTCGTGCTTGACGGTTGCGTCACCGACACTGAGCTGTACGTACTGCGTCTCATCGGAGATGTTCGTGTACACGTAGTTGACGACAACGATGTCCGAGCCCTTAGGGAGGAGATTCTCTCCTGTGTCTTCGTCCTCCCAGATCGAGTCAGAGACAGCCACGGTGGTTCCGACTTGGAAGATGTCGATCTGCCAAGAATCGGTGTGCGTCGTGCCGAGGTGCTCGCCGAGGTCGACCGGATTGGCGGCCCATTCCGGTGCCGCTCCAATCTCCATGGGTTCGTACGAGTCACCTCCGGCGCAGCCGGAGAGAGCCAATGAGCCGAGCAGGGCTCCAACAATGAGAGTTTTCCGCTTCACAGCGAAGGTCCTTTCGAGAGTGCCTGTTGAGACGCAGAGTTTTCGAGCACGAGACACGGTGTTCTCGTGGTCATTGCAAACTGCGTCTGACAAGGCTGCGATTGAGCGGTGGCGCGAGGGGCACGACCAAGCACATTATATGCTGGCTTCCACCGGCTAACTGACGTGAATCGTCTCGGGTGCTGTTCCGCGTAATTTGCCAACAACCTACTGAGCCCACGGGGTTCTCAGCACGCGTTTACCGCTTCGGCGAACGTCCAACGGCAACGCTTGCAAATGTCAGGCAGAGCGCCTACCGACGGCGCCTGGGACGGGAGGGTTTCCGCCCAGGTCCGCGCGGCCGAGACTGCCCCGCCGGCCGCTGTTGTTGGCGTTGCAGTGGCTGTTTGCGCTTCTCCCGGGATCGATCGCCGACCGGTTCGGCATCGGCGCTGTCGCTGCCGCGTGATGACGCGGCGCGCCTGCCTCTCGTGATGCCCACGAAGTCCTGGATGCCATCGTCATCACGGTCACGCAACCATACGAGCGCGACTTCGTAACCGGGTACATCCACGACAGGGCGGGCGATAGCGTCTTTGCGACCGTACAGCCTGGCGACCGACATCGGCAGTATGGCGATCCCCGCCCCCGTTGCCGCAACCGCGGCGGCATCTTCTGCTGAGAGCGCGTCGATATCGATCAGGTGCTCGCCGTCGAGGTCGGAGAGGTTGATCTCGTCGAACGCTTCGATGGGATGGTCGCGCATCGCGACGGCGACCGCACGCTCCTCGAACAGGCGCACCCGATGGAGCCGAGCATCCGTCGCTTCGCCGCGTACGATCGCGAGATCGGCATCGCCCGCGATCACGTCGTCGAATTGCTCTGACTCAGGCACCCGCCGCTGGTCGAGAGGTGAGTCAGGGTGGCGTTCGTCCCAGACCGTGAACCAGCGGGATGGGTTCACGCCCTCGACGTAGCGGATGCGCAGTGCTGCCATGCGAAAAGCGTAGCGAGTCGACCGGGCTGCGCCCGCATCCCGCCACATCGACCTGATATGATGAATTCATCATGCTGCCAAGTCATAAACGCTGGCCGCTCTACGAGGTCAAGGCGAATCTGTTCAAGGGGCTGTCGCATCCCGCGCGCATACGCGTGCTCGAACTGCTCGCGGAGTCGGAAGAGCTCACCGTTTCGCGGCTCATCGAGGAGACCGGGCTCGAAGCCTCGCATCTCTCTCAGCACCTTGCCGTGCTGCGCAGGCACAAGCTCGTCGCCTCCGAGCGCAGGGGCAGCCACGTGTTTTACCACCTCGCTCATCCCGATGTCGCCGAGATGCTCGCGGTCGCCAGACGATTGCTGATCGAGACGCTCGCCTCCAGCGGTGTGATGCTCGCGGGCGCCAGAGATCTTCCCGAGATCTCCAGAGCCTCGCAGTGACGCAGAACACTCCAGGCTCGGGCAAAGCAGTTCACGAGGGCGGCTGGGCCAAGCTGCGCCGACGTATCGGGAAGCTGCTGCCGTCGGTCAGCGACTACCGAAACTTCAGGCGCACTTGGAGGGGCGACCTCGTCGCGGGCGTGACCGTCGGCGTCGTCGCGCTGCCACTCGCACTCGGGTTCGGCGTCAGCTCCGGCCTCACCCCCGCCGAAGGGCTCGTCACCGCGATCGTCGCCGGATTCGTCGCGGCGGTGTTCGGCGGCTCGAATGTACAAGTTTCCGGGCCGACCGGCGCAATGGCCGTCATCCTGCTGCCGATCGTCGCCTCACACGGTTCCGGCGCCGTAGCGACGATCGCGATCCTCGCCGGGCTCATGGTGCTGGTCGGCGGCGCTATCGGGCTGGGCAGAGCGGTCAGTGTCATCCCGTGGCCCGTCATCGAGGGGTTCACGCTCGGCATAGCCGTGATCATCGGGCTGCAGCAGATTCCCCTGCTCGCTCAGTCGGGCGGCGTCGGGGATGCCCCTCACTCGTCGAACGCGATCGTAGCCGCGGTCGAGTCCGTCATGCGGTCCGACCCGGTCTATCTGCTCTGGGCCGCCGCCGCAGCGGCGATCGTCATAGCGTGCATGGTGCTCGTCGAACGCATCAACCCGATAATCCCCGGCTCGCTCATCGGCATCGCCATCGCGACGGTGCTCGCGGTACTCATTCCGAATCCACTGGCCGTCATCGGCGCGATCCCCGACTCGCTGCCTGCTCCGAGTGTCCCGGATATCTCCCCCGGGGGCCTCGCCCCACTCATCGGGCCCGCTGCTGCGGTGGCAGCCCTTGCCGCGGTTGAATCGCTGCTGTCGGCAAGAGTGGCCGCAACGCTCGCCGACACCGGCCGCTACCACCCCGATCGAGAACTCGTCGGGCAGGGCCTCGCCTCCATCGGCTCGGGGCTCTTCGGCGGGATGCCCGCAACCGGAGCCATCGCACGCACCGCCGTGAACGTCCGCTCGGGCGGCCGGTCACGTGTATCGGCGATCGTCCACGCAGTGGTGCTGTTGCTCGTCGTGCTGCTGATCTCGAAGCCGATCGAACTCGTCCCGCTCGCCGCGCTAGGCGGTGTGCTGCTGCTGACAGCCTGGCGCATGGTCAGTCGCGCGACGGTTATGTCGGTCATGCGGTCAACGAAAGCGGATGCGCTCACGTTCGTGCTCACCGCCATCGTGACGGTCTCGTTCGATCTGATCATCGCGGTCGGCATCGGCGTTCTCGTGGCGGGGTTCTTCACGGTACGGAATCTTGCGAAGCAGGCCCGCGCGGAACTCGAAACCGTTCCGGGCCCATACGTCGAGGGCGACGGGGCCATCACGGTCATCCGGATGGACGGACCCATCATCTTCGCTTCTGCCGATCGCATTCACGACATGGTGGTCGATGACACGACCGAGCCCGTCGTGGTGATACTCCGCATGTCGAAGCTCGAACTGCTGGATGCGACGGGTGCGCACATCCTCTCGGAGATCGTCCGCGCTCTGGAGCGCCGCGGCATCACGGTGTTGATCAAGGGCATCCAGCCCAGGCACGAGGGGCTGATGCGAAGCGTCGGCGTCCTGCGCGCGCTGCGGCACCACAAGCACCTCTTCACCGACCTGGATGCGGCGATCGAGCACGCGCGCAGTCACGTGCGGCGGGCGCGAGAGTGACCACGCATCGATTGCAGCGCTCGAAAAGCGGCAAAAACACGAAAAGCTGACGAATCGGTCAGTCTTTCGTGGCGATCCGCCGATTCGTCAGTTTCTCGTACATGCCCGGGCTCAAAACGCTCAGGCACGGCGCAGACCCGGCTCAGTGCATGCGGATGGTTTCGGCCGAGCGGAGGCCGTCGCGCACGAAACGGTTCGCGTGCGCGGCCAGGTCATCCGAGTCCTCCCACAGATTCCGCCAGATGCCGAGCGATCGCGTGAGCGACTCATCGACCACGGTGCTGGAAAAGGACTCGAACACGACCGGCCCGTCGAAGCCCGTCGATACCAGCGCGCGGAACAGCGACCCGAAGTCGACAGAACCCGACCCGAGATAGCCCCTGTGGCTCTCGCCGATGTGCACGTAGCGCAGCTTGTCGCCCAGGTCGGCAACCGGCTCGTACATCCCCGACTCCTCGATGTTCATATGGTACGTGTCGAGGTGCAGGTGCACGTTGTCGTGACCGACGAGTTCGAGGAATCGCAGGCCCTCGCGGGCGGTGTTCATGATGTTGGTCTCGTAGCGGTTCACGATCTCGAGCGACAGGATCACGTTGCGCTCGGCAGCGTAGTCGCCCAGCCTGCGCAGCGCGGCGGCGGAGTTCTCACGACTCGCGTCGGAAGCGATCCTGTCGTACTTCTGCAACGCCGAATAGATCACGCCGCACAGGTCCGTACCGCCGACGTGCCCGACGATGTCGATTGCGCGCCGCAGCAGGTCTTCGCCCCGCTGCACGGTAGCCGGGTCCTCGCTCGAGAGGTCGGTGGCGGCGGTGAGCCCCAGCGATGCCGTCATCTCGATGCCGGTCTCCTCGAGCACTCGCGCTGCGACGTGCTCGTCGAACGAGAACGGATCCATGAGCGGCATCTCGATGAAGTCGAAGCCCCCTCGCTGCGTGCCCTCGATCGCGTTGCGGATGCCCGCCTCGTCGAACGATCCAGAGAACACGAAACCATGACAACCGATACGCATAGCGGTCACCTTCCTTCCTTCAGCATGCGACGGCGATAGTGCTCGTCGTCGCGATTCTCAATTCTGTCCAGCACCGACTCCGGCAGGAACCTGGGCTCACCGACCGCGAGCGCCGCGGTCAGTATCTTGGCGAATTTGTCGGCCATCTCCGTGATTCGCAGACACTCCGCCGGGTCCTCGCCGATCGCGAAGATGCCGTGATTCTGCATGTACACGATCTTGGGCAGCTGCCCATGCAGTCGCGTAAACTCGGCAAGCTCCCGACGCACGGTACGTGCCAGCTCAAGCCCCGGATCCACGTACGGAATCAGCAACCCTCGCTGCCCGAGCACCACGATCTGGTCGGGAAACAGCGCCCCGCGCACGAGATAGTCGGCTTTCGAGGAGCACAGGATGCCGTTCGCGGATTCGGGATGCGTATGACAGGCGGCGCCGGCACCGGCGTCGATCACGACCGCGTGCAGCATAGCCTCGACGCTGGGTCGCTTCGCGGCCTGGTCGACGCGCGACTTCAGCAGCACACGACCGACAGCTTCGTCGTCGGCCCCATCGTCGTCGAGCAGGGCGAGGATGGGTGCGAGCTCGCACTCGACGATATCGGCCGGGGTGGATGCCCCGAGATTCGACCCCGATGCTTTGACGAGCATCCGCGCCTCTCCTGTGCGAGCGCTGACGTTGCCCTCACCGAGAATCGCAAGCCCGCGCCGGGGTTCACCGGCCGCGTGCGCCAGCTCAAGCAGTGCGTCGATATCGGTCATGACTGTCGCCTCGCATCCTCCGCCTGCCCGTACACGTTCTGGTAGCGCTCGAAGAGCGAATCAATACGGTCTTGTTCGATCGGCAGAATGTCGCCTCCCGCTCTTGCGAGGTGCACGGTGCGTGCGACGTCCTCGACCATCACTGCGGCTTTCACAGCGTCCTTCGCGGTCACACCGATCGTGAACGGGCCGTGGTTCTGCATCAGTACGGCCCGCGAACGATGGCCGCGTAGCGTCTCGACGATGCCGCGACCGATCGAGTCGTCCCCGATCACGGCGAACGGCCCCACCGGTACGGGGCCGCCGAATTCGTCGGCCATCATGGTCAGGCAGCACGGAATCTCCTCCCCCCGCGCTGCCCAGCTCGTCGCGTAGGGCGAGTGCGTGTGCACGACACCACCTACCTCCGGCATGTGCCGGTACACGTAGGCGTGCGCTGCCGTGTCGCTCGAGGGCCGCAGGTCATCGCGCGACAAGCCGGGTACGGCCCGCCCGTCGAGGTCGCACACGATCATCGATTCGGCAGTGATGTCGCTGTAGGCGACCCCGCTGGGCTTGATCACGAAGAGATCCTCCCCCGGTACCCGTGCCGAGACATTGCCGGCCGTCCACATCACGAGCCCCCAGCGCACGAGCTCGGCGTGCAGGTCGGCGACATCCTCGCGCACGCGCTGCAACTCACCGGTCACAGCAGTGCCCTATCGCGACGAGCCTTCAGCCTGTGCATCAGAAGATCCTCTCCCCTGCCGAACCGATCGTGCAGCAGCATGTAGTCGCCGAACATTTCGTCGTAGACATCGGCGTTCGACGCGTCCGGCACGTAGGCGTCGACCCGAGCACTGCCCATCGCTGCGGATGCGGCGACGATGTCAGGATACGCACCCGCTGCGACCGCCGCGTGGATCGCCGATCCGAGGGCAGGTGCCTGCTCGCTCTCGGCGACCGTGATCGGCATCCGCAGCACATCGGCGTACGTCTGCATCAGCTGCGGGTTCCGCAGCAGCCCGCCGGCGGCGAAGAATCGCTCGACCTTGACGCCGGCGTCGTTGAACGCCTCAACGATGACTCGTGCACCGAACGCGGTCGCTTCGACGAGCGCTCGGTACACGTCCTCGGGTTTGGTCGCGAGCGTCGCACCGACGACGAGGCCGGACAACCGCGTGTCGACGAGCACGGATCGGTTACCGCCGTGCCAGTCGAGCGCTATCAGTCCGTGCGCGCCGACGGGGCGCTGCCACGCGAGCTCCGTCAGGTACTCGTGGATGCTCATCCCGGCACGGTTCGCGGCTTCGTGCACGCGGGGCGGCA
>DXDC01000049.1 GCA_019115685.1 Candidatus Agrococcus pullicola | reverse complement strand
GGTGACGAACCTCGACCGCTTCGATGTGAAGTAAGGCTCGCGCTCGCGCAGGTGCCCCCGGTTTTTCGACCGGGGGCACCTGCGCGTTATCAGATCGTTATTATTCCTTAAACTGGCATGCACCCGAACGGCAGGCCGACTCTTCCCCGGAATATCAACGGTCCCTCAATCCTGGAGGAGAAGCCTCAAGTTGAACCCTAAACATGAGGTTGAGGCAAGTAGCACGAGTTTCATTCCGAACTCATAGTTTCGACCATAGGCTTGCAAAGTCATCGCCAACGTTGGCGAACAGATTCCTGAACGGAGTATTTGTGAGATCACAAGGGAGCAAGCCTTCTGGCTTCCGGAGAGTGGTCGCCACTTGCGCATCCATCGCGCTCGCGGCGTCATTGCCACTGCTCGGGAGCGCGGGGGCGCACGCGAACGACGACACAGAGAACCTGCGAGAGTCACTGCTTAGCTCATACGACCCTGGCCTGTACATCGTCGAATTGACCGATCAGCCCATCGCAACCTACGAGGGCGGCGTCGAGAACTTCAACGGCACGGCAGACCAAGACGGGCTCGTTGACTTCGAATCACCCGAGGCGCTCGCATACGGCGGTCATCTGGAGGAAGTCCAGGAAGAGGTCGCGGACGAAGCTGATGTGCAGATCAACACGCAGCTGACCGGAACGCTCAACGGCTTCGTCGCCGATCTGTCGTCCGAGCAGGCTGTCGAGTTGGCGCTGGACCCCCGCGTCGCTCGCATTACGCCGAACGAGATCGTGCAGCCGCAGGCAGTGCCCGCGACCGAATACCTCGAACTCGAAGAGGCCTTCGCAAACGAGCAGGTCGGTGGCTGGGACAACGCGGGTGAAGGCGTTGTCGTCGGTGTCCTCGACACCGGCATCGCTCCCGAGAATCCCTTCTTCGACGGTGAAGAGCTCGGCACAACCCCGGGTGACGGTGCGTATCTGGACGGTGACACGATCGTGTTCCCGAAGGGCAACGGCGACACCTTTACCGGCTTCTGCCAGACAGGCGAGCAGTTCACCGCTGCCGACTGCAATGACAAGCTCATCGGTGCTCGGTACTACCTCGAGGGTTTCGGCGAGGATCGGCTCTACGGCAACGAGGACTACAAACTCGACGTCGTCTCCCCGCGTGACATGAACGGTCACGGCTCGCACACCGCATCGACCTCCGCCGGCAACTCCGACGTCGAGATCACCACGGTCGGCGGCGCCGAGCTCGGCACCATGAGCGGTGTCGCTCCCGAAGCACGCATCTCAGCGTACAAAGTCTGCTGGGATGGCCCGTACCCCGAGACGACGGAGGACGACGGCTGTGCCACATCCGACCTCGTGCAGGCGATCGAGCAGGCAACGCTCGATGGTGTCGACGTGATCAACTTCTCGATCGGCGGCGGCGCGGCCACCACCGTCTGGGCGCCTGTCGACCAGGCGTTCTTCGGCGCTTCGGCTGCCGGAGTCTTCGTTTCGGCCTCGGCCGGCAACGCTGGCCCCGGCTCCAGCACCGCTGACCACGCTTCGCCCTGGTATGCGACCGTTGCGGCGGCCACCGTGCCGAACTTCGAAGGTCGCGTGACGCTCGAGAACGGGGAAGCCTTCAACGGCGCGTCCGCAACCCTGATCGGGGTCGACGACGTCGTCGGGGAACTGGTCTACGCGGGTGATATCGGTCTGGAAGGTGCTGACAACCCCGAGCTGTGCCTGCCGGGCACGCTCGACCCCGAACTCGCCGAGGGCAAGATCGTGCTCTGCGACCGCGGTGAGAACCCGCGCGTTGAGAAGTCCGAGGTCGCCTCGGAGGCCGGCGCGATCGGCATGGTCATGGTCAACCCGACCACCGACTCCCTCGACCTCGACGATCACTCGATCCCGTCGGTGCACGTGCAGGACACCTACCGCGATGCGCTGCTGGCTGCCGCGTCCAACGGCGAAGAGGTCACGCTCTCGGAGGTCGCTATCGGCGACAGCGAAGCGGTCGCTCCGCAGGTCGCCGGGTTCTCATCCCGCGGCCCGATGGAAGCCTCCGGCGCAGATGTGCTGAAGCCTGACTTCGCTGCTCCGGGTGTGGGCATCATCGCCGCCGGCGGTAACTACGACCACGAGGACCCGACGTTCGTGTTCATGAGCGGCACCTCCATGGCTGCTCCGCACGCCGCCGGCCTCGGTGCCGCCTACTTGGGCGCCTATCCAGACGCTTCGCCTGCGGAAACGCAGTCGGTGCTGACCACGACGGCCACGGACACCTACAACGATGACGCGTCTGCGAACACCGACGTGTTCGCGCAGGGCGCGGGTATGGTGCAGCCGACCGATATGTTCAGCCCCGGCTTCTTCTTCGACGCGACGAGCGACGACTACATCGACTACCTCATCGGTACCGGCGAGGTGTCGGTGGAGGGCCGCGAGGGCATCGACCCCAGCGACCTGAACCTGGCCACCATCGGCATCGGTTCGCTGGTGCAGGAGCAGACGATCACGCGTACGGCGACTGCCGTCAACCCCGGCACCTACACAGTGGACGTCACTGCGCCCGCTGGTGTCGACGTTGTCGTCGAGCCTTCGACGCTGAGCTTCGGCGCGGCGGGCGAAGAGCAGACGTTCACGGTGACCTTCACGGTGCAGGATGGCGCGGAGATCGACGAGTGGCTGCAGGGCCGTCTCGTGTGGAGCGACGGTGAGCACGACGTACGTCAGCCCATCGCGGTCCGCGCCTTGACGGTCGAGTCGGCAGAGCGCATCGAAAGCGACCGTACCTGGGACGTCGTACCGATGGAGGTGCAGGCCGGCGCTTCCGGTGACCTCGAGCTCAGCGAGTTCGGTCTCCACGAAATGCGCACTGGATGGGACGGCGTCCCTGACGAGCCCGGCAGCGAAGGCGAGACCGAGGACGGCGACTACTGGACATGGCTGACGGAAGATGACGTCAACGGCCCTGGACTCTGGTACGAAGCGCTGATGTTCGAGGAGGATCCGCAGGTCTTCATCGCGCAGACGAGTTCCTCTGACGCAAACTCCGACTATGACCTACTGGTCGCGCAGTTCGATATTCTCGGACAGCTCACCGGCGTTTGGCAGAGCGGAAACGAGGGCAGCGACGAGTACATCGAGATCCTGGACCCCGAGCCTGGCTACTACGTCATGCTGGTCACGGATTACCTGGGCGAGTACGAGGCCGACCTGACCGCGCAGATGGTGATGGTTGGTGCCGGCGGTGAAGGCGACCTGAACGTCACGGTTGCCGACAACGGCAGCAGCGCAGGGAATGCCAGCACCGATGACTGGACGGGCCCGGTCGATCCGGGAACGCTCGAGGCACAGGTCTCCTGGCAGGGTCTTGAGCCCGACACCCGCTACTACGGCGCGGTCGTGGCAGACCTCGGCGGCGGCTCGGCAACGACCATCGTCTATGTCGACACTGCGCAGCAGACGCCGGAAGCGGTGCTCAACCCGATCTCGGATCAGACGATCGAAACGGGCGACGGAATCGAGGATGTCACACCGTCCATGACCGACGAGACCGGCTCCGCCGAGATCACGGTCGAGGGCCTGCCTGATGGCGTGGTCTTCGAGGACGGCGTGATCTCCGGCACCCCGGCGGAAGCCGGCACCTACACGGTGACGGTTTCCGCGCTCCATGAACTCGGTTTCGAATCGACGGAGACGTTCACCATCACGGTGTCCGACGACCCGGTCCCGACCGAGGACCCGGATCCGACCGAGGATCCCACGGGTGATCCCGACCCCACCGCTCCTGAGCCCACCGACTCGGGCGACGGCGGCGACGGCGACCTGCCTCAGACTGGCGTTGACGTAGCACTGTGGCTGCTGCTGCTCGCAGCGGGCCTGGCGCTCGTCGGCTCCGGAACACTGGTTGCGCGTAAGCGTCGCAGCTAACCGGTGACGAAGTAAGGGGAGGTTCCGTCAGGAACCTCCCCTTCTCGTATGCTCACTTCGCGACATTCCCTCTCACGCGAGCCCGCTTCTGCCAGAAGACGAAGGCGAGAGCCGAGCCGGCGCAGGCGGTGCCGGCCAGGATGAGCGCTGCAAAGGGGAGGCCCGCACGTGCTCCGAGCATCCCCGCCAGTGGGTAGGCGAGCATGAAACACGCGTGGGACAGCGAGAACTGCGCGGCAAACACAGCCTGGTGATGCGCTGGATCCGTTGCCCTTCGGAGGAGCCGCGCTGACGGTGTGAGTACGAGCGACACAGCGCCGCCCAAGAAGACCCACACGAGCAGCAGCAGCAACCACCGAGCATCGCCCTCGAACACGGTCATCGCGCCCGCTGCGAGCAGCAGCCCGATGGGCATGAGAACGGCGCCGCTGAGCATGACGGGTCGGTCCTGCACGCGATCCAGCAGCCGGGGCATGAGCAGCGCGACCACCATTGAACCCGCGCCGTACGCAGCTAGGAGCAGCGCCACATCCCGCTCCCCTCGGCCGAGATCGTGTCGTACCAGCACGACCGAGTTCACTATCACCATCGCCGTCACGGCAGCGACCGCGATGTTCATGGCGAGCAAACTCCTCAACTGTGCTGCGCCGAGATACACTCTCATACCGTCGGTGAGTCGGCGCAGGAACGATGTATGCTCCGACACCCGTATCGGAGGGAATCGCGTGACGGCGACCAGGGCCAGTGAAACGCAGAATCCGAGTGCGGTGCCGACGAACAGTTCACTGTAGGACATCACCGTCAGCAGCGCCGCTGCGAACGCCGGGCTCAGCAGCGATTCGAGGTCATAGGCCATTCGGGAGAGCGACAGCGCGCGCGTGTAGTCCCGCTCGTCCGGCAGAATCGACGGGATGACGGCTTGGAAGGCGGGCGTGAATGTTGCGGACGCCGCCTGCAGCACGAAGATCAGGACATAGATGTGCCACGTGTCGGTGACCCACGGGAGGGCGAACGCGATTCCGGCACGCACTGCATCTGCCGCAACGAGCACGACTTTCCGCGAGAGACCCGCCGTCAGCGCCGCCATGACCGGAGAGATGCCGACGTATGCGACCATCTTGATCGTCAGTGCGGTGCCCAGGACGAACCCGGCATCCCCTCCTGCGATATCGAAGGCCAGCAGGCCGAGCGCAACGGTGAGCAGCCCCGTTCCCAGCAGCGCAATGACCTGGGCGCTGAACAGCGTGGCGTACGAGCGGTTGCGGAGTACGGCGATCACATTCAGCTTTCGGGTACGGAAACCGCATTCTGCGTCAGGTGATGCGGCGGCAGGTTGTCGACGCTGTGCTGCGCCTGGAAGATCGCGTCGGCCACCAACTGCCTGGCGTGCTCATCGACCAGCCTGTAGAACACTCGCTGCCCCTCGTGTCGGGTGCCGACCATACGTGCGAGCCTGAGCTTCGCCAGATGCTGCGAGACGGCCGCGGGAGATTTCCCCACCGCTTCGGCTAGGGCGTTCACCGGAAGCTCTCCCTCTCGCAGGGCGAGCACGATGCGTACCCGTGTTGCGTCAGCCAGCATCGAGAACACCTCGACCGCCAGGTCGACGTAAGGGCTGTCGACCTCCAACCCTTTCTGCTTATCTGCATCCATACGCAGATACTTTCATGTATATGCCGCGCCGTCAATGATCCCTGCGCGTATGCTGGTGGGCACTATCTCTCGGCTGTGTCGCACCACGACGGCCGGAAGTGTGCTCATCAGGCACGTGTTCCCGACGCGACGACGTGATCGAAGAATGTGAGACCGCGTAATGCCAGACGCTCCCAGCAGCACCTCCGCCATCGACGAGCATGCACTCGAGAGCGAACCGATAATCGCCGGGACCGAGGCCCGCGAACCGAAGCGAGACACCCACAGGACCTCTCCTGCACTCGAACGCTCAACGGGCATGGCCTCCAGCACGTGGCGGATCCGCAGCGACGTGTGGGAGTATCTGCGCTACTCGGTCAAGCAACTTGCCCTCGGCAGCGAAAGGCACGAAGTCTCACCCGATAGCGAAGTGTTTCGCTCACTACGGGCGCTGGAGACCATGGAACTCTACTGGGCCGGTTTCGGACAGCGTTACGTGGCGGCGATTCGACGTCAGATCGAGCAGCAGCAGTATTCCGGAGCGCTCGAAGCGATCGGACGCGTCGTGCACCGACTGCGCGGCGAACAACCGAACGAGGCCCCGCCGGAGACGAGTGAAGATGCTCGCGAGGCAGCAGAGGAGCAGAACGACCGGGACACCCGACCCCGCTTCGAGGTACTCGTCGTCGATGAGACGACAGCGAACGACCGTGACGAAATGAAGGACCGCGGGTTGCGCCTCCGCAACGCGGCCGACACATTCATCTACGAGTATGTCATCGTTCCGTCGATGGAGGATGCGATCGCTGCGGTGCTCACGAACCCGAACATTCTCGCCTGCGTCATACGGCCCGGTTTCAGCGATCATACGAGGCAGCGCCTCAGCCGAGACCTCACCGCCACGATCGAATTGGCCAAGCACGACAGCGAACCGTCGATTGCTCCGAGGACGCTACTGTCGTCGGTACGGCGGGTCCTCGCACTGGCGGATGCACTGCACGAGCTGCGCCCCGAACTCGACCTGTACCTCGTCAGCGGCGCCCACGTCGAAGATCTCGCGGGCGTCCTCACGCACAGATTCCGGCGCGTGTTCCGGCGAGAGGACCATCTCGAGCTCCACCTGTCACTGCTCCGCAGGGTCTCGCACCTGTACGATACGCCGTTCTTCGACGCTATACGAGAGCACGCTCGTCGTCCCGTCGGCGTCTTCCACGCGCTGCCGATCGCTCGTGGCGGATCGGTCATCTCATCGCAGTGGGTCAGCGATCTCGCCGACTTCTACGGGCTGAATCTCCTGCTCGCGGAAACCAGCGCGACCTCCGGCGGCCTCGACTCGCTGCTGGCGCCGCAGGGCACGATCAAGAAGGCCCAGGACCTTGCGGCACGCGCCTTCGGCGCCCAGAGAACGTTCTTCGTAACGAACGGCACGTCTACCGCGAACAAGATCGTGCACCAGGCCCTCGCGGCGCAGGGGGACGTCGTCCTCGTCGACCGGAACTGCCACAAGTCGCACCACCACGCGCTCATGCTGACGGGAGCTCGCCCCGCCTATCTGGAGGCGTATCCCCTCAACGAGTTCGCGTTCTACGGCGCAGT
>DXDC01000439.1 GCA_019115685.1 Candidatus Agrococcus pullicola | reverse complement strand
GTGAGCCGACCGCGAATTCTCGTTGAGTGCGGCGGTTCGGTCGGAATTTTCGCTGCATTCCGACTCAAAGTCAGCATTGAAGGTATCCGCAGGTCGAAGCGTGTTCAACAATGAGGACGGCAGTGTAAGACTCCGCGCACTTGCCGAATCAGTTCACGAGGTCGGCGATACAGCAATTCGGATGTCACCCGAACCACTTGCCATCCCACCTCGGCATAGGCCCGATACTTTTCAATATCGCGATTCCATTGGTGTCGGCTGACACGATGGTGTTCGCTCTCGTACTCGAGCGCCACCCGCGGATCCGGAAACGCGATTTCGCTGCATCCGAGAAACTGGCCGACGCTCCCGAATACGTCGTAGTCCAATTCCGGCTCGGGAAGCCCCGCGTCACGCAGCAGCAACCTCGTATGGGTTTCGGGCGGCGACGCACTGCCGGTCCGCAGCAACGGGAGCGCCGCGCGAAGCAGCCGAACACCACGCCTGCGTCCACGAGCGACTTCACCACAAAGCTCTTCCAATGTCGCCATGGGAGGCCGACCCAACCGATTAGTGCCGGGGATACGGTCGCGATGGATCAGCGCATCCCCGCACGCCACCAGGTCTCGCAACGGCAATCTGCTCCCCAGCATCACCCATGTGGATGCCGGGGACGTGAGGCGGACTCCTCGCCGCTCCTGAACATCCGCCAGTTCCGTGCGAACCTGCACGCCACGAACACCCCGGCGTTCCGGGGGCCGCTGCGGCGCGTACACACCGATTTCAAGCTGATCGAAGCGGCCGCTCGGGATGGGCATCCCCCAAATCAATGCTGCTGTCACGCCGCTGAAAAACCAAGGCTTCCCGCGCATCATTCGACTGAACGCCTTTGCGCGCTCGAGATGCTCGACCTGCCACCGCGGTGGAACATGCGTGCTTTCTTCGCTGACAACAGAGTCGCCTTGCCCCGATGCCGACTCGTGATCGGCTGCGACCCGTTGGTATACGCCACGAAACAGGGACCGGATGTCTCGTCTACGAAGACGTTGAGGCGAGACGCCGGCTTGCACCGCTTCAGCAAGCGTGAATACCTCGCCGAGTTCCTCCGGTAGATCTGCTGCGTGCCTGGCCATCTGGCCGAGAGTAAACGAAACGCAGCCAGCGCGGATGCTCAACGATGAGGCCTGTGGATAACATTTCCCTGTGCACCCCTTCGTTTTGCATTCGGCACGGCACACGAGCGCCCCTTGAGTGCAGGGTTTGGGTCGAAATTCTGCGTAGAATCCGACTCGAAGTCCGCACTGAGCGCTGCTCGCCTACACCATCCGGTAGCCCATGCCGCGCACCGTCTCGATGCGGTCGGCTCCGAGCTTGTTGCGCAGGTAACGGATGTAGACGTCGACAACGTTCGAACCGGGGTCAAAATCGTAGCCCCACACGCGGCTCAGCAACTGCTCGCGTGACAGTACCTGCCCTGCGTGACGCATCAGTTCTTCCGCGAGCATGAACTCACGGCCTGACAGATCCACCTCGGTTCCCGCGACCTTTGCGCGCCGCGTGCGAACATCCAACTCGAGCCCCCGGTGCGAAAGAGCGGCCTCACCGGATGCCGCCTGGGTCGACTGCATGCGCAAGCGGATGCGCGCCAGCAGCTCGTCGAACCGGAACGGCTTCGCCATGTAGTCGTCGGCGCCGCCCTCGAGACCGGCGACCGTATCGGCGCCGCCACCGCGAGCGGTCAGCACGATAACCGGGAGGTTCGATCCCGAGCCGCGGACGTTGCTGAGCACTTCGAAGCCATCCATGCCCGGCAAGCCGATGTCGAGAATCATCATGTCGAACTCATCGCTCAGCGCTAGGTCCAGCGCCTCCGGCCCCGTCGTTGCGACTCTGGTCGCATACCCGGCCGAACGCAGCCCCTTCTCGACGAACGCGGAAATTCGCGCTTCGTCTTCAGCGATCAGGATTGATGCCACTGGTCCTCCTCGTTACCTCCAAGGTATTGCTCCTGGGCGGAAATGGGCAGCGCCACCACGAATTCAGCGCCGGGGAGTGCATCGCGTACCCACACGTGGCCGCCGTGACGGTCAACGATGGCCTTGACGATGGCGAGCCCGAGGCCCGAACCCGAAGCCCCGCGGCCACCATCCGCACCACGATTGAACCGATCGAAGATACCTCGCTTCTGCTCGTCCGGCACTCCTTCGCCCCGATCGCGCACGAAGAGTTCGACCCAGCCGGGTCGCGTCATCCTCGCTCCCAGCGTGACGTGGCCATCAGCGTGCGTGACGGCATTCGCGACCAGCTGAATCACGGCCTGCGTCAACCGATTCGAGTCACCGATGACACTCACGGCAGGTACATCGGCGACCGGTTCCAGACGCACGCTCTGCATCGCTTCGGCCTTCGTTCGGATCCGCTCCACAAGGTCGCCGATCTCCACACGGTCGAATACGAACTCCTTCGGATCATGCAGTTTCGAGGCTGCGCGTATATCGTTCACGAGTCCGGCCATACGATCGAGCTCGTCGATCGCCAGACCCCTCGTCTGATCGACGTCGTCGGGATCGCTCTTGTCCATCAGCTCCAGATGGCCGCGCACGATCGTGAGCGGCGTGTTGAGCTCGTGTCCGACGTCCTGCAGCAGCTGCCGCTGGGAGTCGAGCCCGGCATCGAGCCGGTCGAGCATGTCGTTCACTGTGCCAGCCATCTGCGAAACATCGTCACGGCCCGTGACCGGGATGCGCTCGCTCAGGTTCGAAGCGGAGATGCGTTGCGCCATCCG
>DXDC01000438.1 GCA_019115685.1 Candidatus Agrococcus pullicola | reverse complement strand
GTCGTTGACCACCCGACAACTCGTGGGGGTAGTTCTGCATGCGCCAAGCGGGGAGGCCGACCTGTTTCAGCAGTTCCTCCACTTTCTTGTCGACCTTGGGCCCCTTGATGCCCTGGTGCAGTTCGATGGGCTCAGCAATCTGCTGACCGACCCTGTGCATCGGGTTCAGTGCGTGCTGAGCACCCTGGAACACGATCGAGGCCTCTGCCCATCGCACGGCACGGATCTTTCCCCATCGCATTTTGAGGATGTCCTCGCCCTTGAGCAGCAGCTCGCCTTCGACCTTCGTCTTGTCGGGCAGCAAGCGCAGGATCGCCATGGCGACCGTGGACTTACCGCATCCGGATTCCCCCGCGATGCCGAGGGTCTCGCCCGAGTTGAGCGTCAGGTCGACCCCGCGCACAGCCGGAATCTCCCCACGCGAACTCTTGTACGTAATATGCAGGTCGTTGATTTGCAGAAGCGGTGTGTTCGTCATGCTTGTTCAGACCCTTCCTCAGCGGCGAAGCCGCGGGTTGAGAGCAGTTTCCAGCGCGCGCCCGACGAGGGTGAAGCACAGCACCACGAGCAGAATCATGGCCCCGGGCGGAATCATGTACCACCAGGCACCCGCCGACATCGCGCCCGAGCTCCAAGCTCGGTTGAGCATCATGCCCCATGACAGGTTGCTCTGGTCGTACAGCCCCAGGAATGCGAGCGTCGATTCGGTGAGAATCGCGCCCGACACCGACATGATGGTGCTGGCGAGTACGAGCGGCATGACGTTGGGCAGCACGTGGCGCATCATCTGGTGGCCGTGGCCGGCGCCGAGCGCGCGAGCACGCTCAAGGTAGGGGCGGCCCTCGACGGCGCGCGTCTGCGCTCGGATCACGCGGGCCGTACCGGCCCAGGACGTCACACCGATCGCGATGATCAGCACGAGCATCCCGCGGCCGAGCACGACCACCAGCACAACGGCGAGCACGAGGGTCGGGAGATTCATGAACCACTCGGTGATCCTCATGAGCACCCACGACACTCGTCCCTCGAAATGGCCGGCGACGATGCCGACCAGTGTCCCGAGCACCATAGCCATGAGCGCGGCGGCCATACCGATGATGAGCGTCACCCGGGTCCCGATGAGCGTGAGGGTGAGAATCGGTCTGCCGAACTCGTCGGTGCCGAGCAAATACCCCTCTCCGGGTGGCTGCATCCGGCCGCCCGTCGCTTGCGTCACGGACAACACATCCGCCGGCGCGACGATCGGGGCGAACACTGCAATCAGGATGAAGATGACCAGGCCGATGAGTCCGATCACGCCGGAGCGTTGACTGCGGAAGTCTCGCCAGATCATGCCGGCCGACTGCTTCCACCGTTGCAGCCTGACGTTCTTGATGTTGGATGCGCCGGAAGCTGAAGTTTCAGGAATTTGTGTCATTGTCCCTACGCCTTCCGTGCACGCGGATCGATGAACCAGTAGAAGATGTCCGCTCCCAGATTCGCCAAAACGGTTGCGCTCGCGAAAATCACGAACAGCCCTTGCAGCACCGGATAGTCGGGCACGGCGATGGCTTGATAAAACGTGTACCCGAGCCCGGGCCAGGAGTAGATCATCTCCGTGATCAGCGATCCGTTGATCACATTACCGATGGACATGAAGACCACCGTCGTCGTCGGCAGCAACGCGTTGCGGGTGGCGTGCTTTCGTCGAACGACGTCATCGCGAAGACCCTTCGCCCTCGCAGTGGTGAGATAGTCGTTCCCCATCTCGTCGAGCATGGAGGCCCGCATCGTGAGCAGGTAGCCTGCGTAAATCATTGCCGTGAGCGTCACGGTGGGCAGGACGAGATGGTGCCCGATATCGAGCAATTCGGCGAGCATGTTCGGCTGCACCTGGGATGATTGCATTCGCCCGGTCGGGAAGAGTCGCAGCTCTCTGGAGAAGACGATGATCGCGATCATGGCGACCCAGAAGGTGGGCGCCGAGAAGAACAGGAGCGCGAAGTTCACGTTCCCCTTATCGAACCGCGAGCCGTGTTTCCAGGCCGCCCGGGATCCGAGGCTGAAGCCGATGATCAGTGCCAGAACGAGCGAGATCCCACCGAGCAGCAGGGTCGGCCCCAGCCGATCCATGAAGAGCTGGTTAACCGGAACGCCGTACTGAATCGATGTTCCCAAGTCCCCTTGGAGAAGACCGGTGAGGTACAGCCAGAACTGCGTCCAGATGGGCTCATCCAGACCCCATTCAGCTCGAAGTGCCGCTTCGAGTTCGGGCGAGGGGTTCTGCATCTCCTGCATCAGGTTTCGGGCAGGGTCACCCGGAAGCACTCGGAAGATGAAGAACGCGGAAAACAGCACCGCGATCAGCGATACGACGGTGCCGCTGACCCGGTTGAAGAGGTAGCGGCCGAAGCCTGCGCTGATCCGCGACTTGCGTGGCTTTGCGCCGTCGGGGCCACCTTCCGATGACCCCGACAGCGCTGCCATCTGGACGGTGTCACTCACGTTCGTCAGCGGTCTTACGACGACGGATCATGACGAATACAAGGATGGCGACTCCCAGTACCAGGACGACACCGACGCCGATCAGTACTCCGGTGGGAGTGCCCGTAGCGCTCTCCCCCTGAGCGGGCTGCGCACCGTGATAAGCCCACGACCCCATCTGGCCCATGATCATGCCTTCATCGCTGGGCTGTGTTTCGAAGCCCGCGATCTTGTCGGTGCGGTAGGCCTCCATCACGTTCGGGTACCAGAGGAAGATGATCGGTGCATCTTCGTACAGAATCCGCTGCGCGTCGTGGTAGAGCTCCGTGCGCGCTGCTTCATCCGTCTCGATCTGCGAGGCCGCGACGATCTGGTCGTACTCTTCGTTGCAGTAGAACGTATCGGTCGAGCCGTCCCCGGGAGCTGCCGGCAGCTGTCCGCAGGACTGTCGGTACAGGTTGTATTCGGGGTTC
The DNA here is from genome assembly GCA_019115685.1 of Candidatus Agrococcus pullicola. GTDB lineage: Bacteria > Actinomycetota > Actinomycetes > Actinomycetales > Microbacteriaceae > Agrococcus > Agrococcus pullicola. The sequence goes on along the minus strand of DXDC01000438.1, from coordinate 331 downwards.
GGGCCAATGCCCCATCCCGTGAAGACGATATCCATGTCGCCTTCGTCATAGAGGTCCTGCACGTCTTCCGAGATGATCTGCTCGATGCTGATGCCGAGTTCCGTCAGCCACTCGGTGATGAACTGCGCCGTCGTCTCGCGTTCGACATTGCCCGCGTCCACACCGAAACGCAGGTGCAGCGGCTCGCCGTCCGCGTCGACGCGGACACCGTTGTCGCCCATCTCGTATCCGGCTTCGTCGAGTAGTCTGCCGGCTTCTTCCAGGTCGAAGTTCACGGCTTCGTCGGCCGTGGGCTCCCAGTAGATGTCCGAGAACGTGCTCGGGACGATGC
>DXDC01000437.1 GCA_019115685.1 Candidatus Agrococcus pullicola | reverse complement strand
CCGCTGACCTCGCCGAGCAGCCGCGCTTTCGCGAGCGTGGCGACACCCGTGAGCATCGCCTGCCGCGTCGCATCCGAGAGCGCCTGGCGCGCCGCCATGGCCTTCTCGTCACCGCCGGGGATCACGACGCTGAAGGCGGCATCCCCGTTGAAGCCCTCGAACTTCGCGCCGCAGTCGATCGTCACGAGGTCGCCAGGACGTAAGGGAGTGGAGTTCGGGATACCGTGCACGAGTACGTCGTTCACGTTTGCGCAGATCGTGTGCTCGTATCCCGGTTCGAGCTGGAAATTCGGTACGGCTCCGTGATCGCGGATGACCGATTCGGCGATCGCATCGAGCTCCAGCGTCGAGATGCCAGGGCGAATCGCTTCACGCACGGCCTGCAGAGCCAGTGCGGTGATCCGACCGGGCTCACGCATCGCAGCGAGCTGCGTCTTCGACTTATAGATGCCCCTGGAGAAGCGCTTCACTGAATACCGCGCCCTGACAGCGCTTCCAGGATCCGCTGCGTGACCTCGTCGACCTCGCCGATCCCGTCGACCTCCACGATCAGCTCACGCGACGCAAAGATTTCCACGAGCGGAGCGGTCTCACGGTCGTAGACGTCCATCCTGTTACGGATGGTCTCCTCGTTGTCGTCGCTGCGGCCCTGCTCGGCAGCGCGCTTGAGCAGACGCGCGACAACCTCGTTTTTGTCGGCGACGAGCCGCACGACTGCGTGCAGCTTCTCCCCGCGCTCGGCGTTCACGCCGTCCAGGAACTCGACCTGGCCCGCAGTGCGCGGATAGCCGTCCAGCAGGTAGCCGTTCTTCGCGTCTTCCTGCTGAAGACGATCGGCGACGAGATCGTTGGTGAGCGAGTCAGGAACAAGTTCGCCTCGGTCGAGAATCGCTGACACCTGCTGGCCGAGCGGCGTCTGCTCCTTGATGTTCGCACGGAAGATGTCGCCCGTTGAGATCGCGGGGATGCTCAACCGTTCTGCGATACGAACGGCCTGGGTTCCTTTGCCGGCGCCGGGAGGGCCGATGATGAGCAGGTTGGTCACTAGCGAATCAGTCCTTCATAGTGGCGTTGCTGCAGCTGGGCATCGATCTGCCGGACGGTCTCGAGACCGACGCTCACGATAATCAGGATCGAAGCGCCGCCGAACGGGAAGTTCTGGTTGGCGTTGATCGTGGACAGCGCGATGAGCGGAATGAGCGCAAGGATACCCAGATACAGCGAACCGGGAAGAGTGACGCGCGTGAGCACGAAGTCGAGGTACTCGGCGGTCGGACGCCCGGCACGGATGCCGGGGATGAAGCCGCCGTACTTGCGCATGTTCTCGGCGACGTCGTCCGGGTTGAAGGTGATGGACACGTAGAAGTACGTGAAACCGATGATCATGAGGAAGAACACGGCCATGTAGACCGGGCTGTCACCGGAGATCAGGTTGTCGTTGATCCACTGGACCCACGGAGCCGGGGTCTCGCCCGGAGCCGGTTGGTTGAACTGCGCGATCAGCAGTGGCAGGTACAGCATCGACGACGCGAAGATGACTGGAACAACTCCGGCCATGTTCACCTTGATGGGGATGTACGTCGTGGATCCGCCGTACATGCGGCGACCGACCATGCGCTTCGCGTACTGCACCGGGATGCGCCGCTGCGATTGTTCGACGAACACGACGGCGCCCATGATCAAGACACCGACCGCGATCACGATGACGAAGAGCGTCATGCCCTCGGTCGTGAGGATCTGGCCCAGTGCCTGCGGGAAGGTGGCTGCGATCGAGACGAAGATCAGCAGCGACATGCCGTTGCCGACACCGCGCTCGGTGATCATCTCACCCATCCACATGATGAGGCCGGTACCGGCGGTCATGGCGATGATCATGAGGGCGATAGCCCACCATGCATCGTTGGTCAGCAGGTCTTGGCAGGCGGGTACCGCGGTTGCCATACCGGTGCCGTCGGTGAACAGCTGCCCTGTTCGTGCAATCGTGATCAGCGTGGTGGCCTGGAGCGCTGCCAGGAAGATCGTGATGTACCGCGTGTACTGCGTCAGCTTGCTCTGGCCCTGCTGTCCCTCTTTGTACAGGTCCTCGAAGCGAGGGATGACGACGCGCAGAAGCTGTACGATGATCGCCGCGGTGATGTAGGGCATGATGCCCAGCGCAAACACCGAGAGCTGGAGGAGCGCGCCACCGGAGAACATGTTCACCAGCTGGTAAACACCTTCGGTGGTAGCGCTAGCCGCCAGGCACTGCTGCACATTCTGATAGTCGACGAACGGCGCGGGCAGGAATGCACCGAGCCTGTAGATCGCGACGATGAACAGGGTGAAGAGTATCTTCCGACGCAGGTCACGCGTCTTGAAGATTCTGCCGATAGCGCTGAACACTGAATTTGCCTCCGTACAGCGGAAGGGGGTGGTCCGCTTCCGGACCACCCCACGCCGAGTTACTTGATGGAGCCGCCGGCCGCGACGATCTTCTGCTCTGCAGCGGACGACACCTTGTCGACCGCCACGCTCAGACTAACCGTCAATTCGCCGTTGCCGAGGATCTTCACGGGCTGATTCTTGCGAACAGCGCCCTTCTCGACAAGTGCCGCGACGGTGACATCACCGCCGGACGGGAACAGCTTCTCCAGCTGAGCCACGTTCACAACCTGGTATTCGGTGCGGAACGGGTTGTTGAAGCCGCGCAGCTTCGGCGCGCGCATCACGCTGTTGAGTTGACCGCCTTCGAAGCCGGCCTTGACCTGGTAGCGAGCCTTCGTACCCTTGGTACCGCGGCCGGCGGTCTTGCCCTTCGAGCCCTCACCACGACCGACGCGGGTCTTCGCCGTCTTCGAGCCGGGGGCGGGGCGAAGGTGGTGCACCTTCAGCGACGCGAACTCTTCGTTGTTTTCAGCCATTAGTTGACCTCCTCGACTTTCACGAGGTGACGCACCGTGTGCACGTAGCCACGGTTCTGCGCATTGTCCTCGCGAACGACGCTCTGCCCGATTCGCTTGAGCCCAAGCGAACGGAGCGTCTCACGCTGGTTCGGCTTCTCGGAGATAGCCGACTTGATCTGGGTGACCTTGAGCTCACTCACTTTGCTGCCGCCTTCGCGATCTCGGCGTCGTGCTTCGCGCTCTCCGCCTCGGCACGGAGCAGGCGCTCCGGCACGACCTGGTCGACTGCGAGGCCACGACGAGCTGCGACAGAGCGAGGCTCCTCGAGCATCTTCAGGGCCTCGACCGCCGCGTGGACGATGTTCAGGGTGTTCGACGAACCGAGCGACTTGCTGAGCACGTCGTGGATACCAGCGCACTCGAGGACGGCACGAACCGGGCCACCGGCGATAACACCGGTACCGGCAGCAGCCGGACGCAGGAGTACAACGCCTGCCGCGGCTTCGCCCTGCACGGGGTGCGGGATGGTCTTCGCGACGCGGGGAACGCGGAAGAAGTTCTTCTTCGCTTCCTCAACGCCCTTCGAGATCGCCGTGGGGACCTCGCGTGCCTTGCCGTAGCCGACGCCGACCATGCCGTTACCGTCTCCGACGACGACGAGTGCGGTGAAGCTGAAGCGACGACCGCCCTTGACGACCTTCGAAACTCGGTTGATGGTGACGACGCGCTCGAGGAACTGGCTCTCGTTACGGTCGCGGTTGCCGCGCTCGCCACGGGTGCCACGGTCGCGGCTTCCGCGACGTGCCTCCCGCTGCTCTCCGCGGTGCTCCTGCTGGCCAGCAGCGGGCGCCTCTGCGGCTTGCTGCTCAGTACTAGCCTGCTCTGGCACCTGCGTCTCCTTCTTCTCTTCGCTCACAGTTCCAGACCTGCCTCTCGTGCGCCTTCGGCGACGGCCGCGACGCGACCAGCGAAACGGTTACCACCGCGGTCGAACACGACCTTCTCGATGCCGGCGGCCTTGGCGCGCTCGCCAACCAGCTCGCCGACGCGCTTGGCCTTGGCCGACTTGTCCGCGCTTTCGCCGCGCAGATCGGCTTCCATCGTCGAAGCGGAGGCAATCGTGTGCCCCTTCGCGTCGTCGATGACCTGCACGAATACGTGTCGCGCAGAACGGCTGACCATCAGGCGCGGCGTCGATTCGGTGCCGGCGATCTTCTTGCGCAGGCGGGCGTGACGTCGTGCCCGTGCAGCGCTCTTGCTCTTGCCTCGGGTTCCGAGTGCCATTACTTACCAGCCTTTCCAGCCTTGCGTCGGATGTGCTCGCCCGCGTAGCGAACGCCCTTGCCCTTGTACGGCTCTGGCTTGCGGAGCTTCCGCAGGTTCGCTGCGACCTCTCCGACGGCCTGCTTGGAGATGCCGGAGACGGTGACCTTGTTGTTGCCCTCCACAGCGAAACTGATGCCCTCGGGCGGCTCGACTGCGATGGGGTGGGAGTATCCGAGTGCGAACTCCAGACCGGCGCCCTTGGCCTGCACGCGGTAACCGGTGCCGACGACCTCGAGACCCTTGGTGTAGCCCTCGGTCACGCCGATGATGTCGTTTGCGATCAGGGTACGAGTGAGGCCGTGGAGCGAACGCGACTCGCGCTCGTCATCGGGGCGGCTGACCTGCACCTGATTCTCTTCTACCTTGACCTCGATGGGTGCGGCGACGCTCTGCGTCAGCTCACCCTTCGGGCCTTTGACGGTGACTGTGTCACCGTCGACTTTGACCTCGACACCCGCTGGGATGTCGATCGGAAGACGTCCAATTCGCGACATTGTGTATCACCACACGTAAGCGAGGACTTCCCCGCCTACGCCCTTCTGCTCGGCCTCGCGGTCAGTGAGCAGACCGGAGGAAGTGGAAAGGATGGCAACGCCCAGGCCGCCGAGAACCTGAGGGATCTCGGTCGAGCGAGCGTACACGCGC
>DXDC01000436.1 GCA_019115685.1 Candidatus Agrococcus pullicola | reverse complement strand
GCTGCGGTCAAGGCCATTGCCGAAGGGCTGCGTCGACTGCACACGCTGGAGACTGCCGACTGCCCCTTCATGGTCGATGTTCCCGCTTCATCGCTGGATGATCTCGTCGTTTCGCACGGGGACGCGTGCGCCCCGAACACGATCTTGACCGCCGATGGCGAGTTCGCCGGGATCGTGGACCTTGCGCGCGTCGGAGTCGCCGATCGCTGGTTCGACCTGACCATCGCCGCAATGTCGCTCGAATGGAACTACGGCACGGGTCACGAGCCGCTCTTCTATGGCACGTACGGCGTCGAACGCAACGAAGAGCGCATCCGATTCTGGCAGCAGTGGTGGAGCCGCAACACGTAGCTTCGGCCACGCCGCAACGGCACGCCACGTGCACTGCTGCGGGGTCGGTCGCTGCCCGAACCTGCGGATGCGCATGCAACCGCACCCCGCGAGTCGGCCGGCCGAACCCCGCCGGGTGCCGACGAGGTCACCGAGACACTCCGGTGACATGCCCGAAGGGGCGATTGAGGGAATGCCGGAAGCGACTTGGATCCATTGAGTCGGAACTACAGCGCCAGGATGTCCTTCGACAGATGCATGCCGTGGATGTTGAACTCGCTCGTCCAGATCGCAACGCACGCGGCACGCACTGTGTCGAGATGCCGATCTCCCGCGCGGACGATCTCGACCCGATTGCCGCTGCGGCGAACGGCGGCCCGCCCTACCTCGAAGTAGGTGTCGCCCGTCGACTTCTCGTACGTCTCTCTCGGCACCTCGTAGTCGGTGTCGAGATCCCGAAGATCCTCGATGATGAAATCTGGTCGGCGCATCTTCGGCGCGCTCAGCAGCTGCTTCGCACCATCGACGCCCGTCATGACGTGCAACGTGCGCATCCGTGCCTTGTTCGCGCCCTCGATGTCGGTGTCGAGCCGATCACCGATCATCAGCGGATTCTTCGCACCGAACCGCTCCCTCGCCAGCTGGAAGATAGGACGTTCGGGCTTTCCCGCGACCTCGGGGAGCCTGCTCACCGCGGTGTGCACGGCGGACACGAGCGTACCGTTACCGGGTGCGATGCCGCCCTCGACCGGAATCGTCCAGTCCATGTTCGTCGCTACCCACGGGATGCCTCCTCGATCGAGCGGCACCTGCAACGCGAACGACGCCTGCGCGAGATCCTGCCAGCCGACGTGCGGCGCGAACCCCTGTACGACCGCGTGCGGTTCTTCCGATGCCTTGCGGACGACCTGCCAGCCGCGCTTCTCGACCTCGCTCGTGAGCCCTTCACCACCGACGACGAGCACTCGTCCCCCATCGGGCACATGGTGCGCCAACAGATTCATCGCGGCTTGCGGGCTCGTGACGACGTCTTCGGCAGTGACGCGCAACCCGAACGACGTCAGGTGCTCTGCTACCTGCGCGTCCGTTCTGGCGGCGTTGTTCGTCAGGTACGCGGCCGGGATGCCCACCCGTGTAATCGCCTCAACCGCGTGCGGAATCGCGTGCCGACCCTTGTAGACGACACCGTCGAGATCGAGTATCAGCAGGTCGACACCATCGGTGGGTCTGCTCATCGGTCCTCCTCAATGTCGAAAAGGGCAACCTCAGCGGCCGAGGTCGCTTCAGTCACCTGCTCACCGCTGTGCGTATGGGGAACGCGATCGAGCGAATCGGGTCCGTCTCCGGTTGCGGCATCTTGGCTATTCGTGGCACCTGGGGCAGGAGCGTCGCTTTCACTGCCAACGGCTTCGTGTTCGCCGGAGCCCGTGTGCTCCGCGTCGGGCTCTCCATTCTCACGCTGGCTCGATTCCGTCCGGCTCGAATCTGCCGTTGCGAACTCGCCGAAGGATGCTCGCTCAGTTGCATGTTCATCCGCATCGCTCGGAGCGCTGATCAGCTCCTCTTCCACCGCGACGCTCTCGGTACCCTCCGCAAGGTAGGCACTGTGCAGTGCGTCTACGGCACGGTCGCTCAGGGCGAACCACTCGGCGGCCTCGTCGCGGCGGTCGAGTTCTTCGAGCACATTCGCGTAGGCGGCGAAGAGCGCAGGCGAATAGTCGAACGCCTTGTTCCGATCGAGCTCCGGAATTCGCAGCTCCTCGAGCGCCGCTTGCGTCTGGCCGAGATCAAGACGTGCGCCGCTCTTCGCAATGGCCAGTTCGGCACGAACGCCGGGCTCGAGCTTTGATGCGTCGACGGTCCGTGCGAACTCGAGCGCCTTCTGAGGCCGTCCGAGACCGCGCTCCGAATCGACCATGAGCGGCGTCTGGTCATCGCTGCCAGTCAAGCGTCTGTACGTTCTGAATTCGCGGAGCGCGAGCGCGAAATCACCGATGGTGTACGCGGTGATCCCCAGTGTCTCGCGGACGACACCGATACGGCCGCCGGTGCGGGATGCCGCGATCGCGTGCTGGTGCGCCAGTGCAGGGTCGTCGTCGATAAGTCGCGCGGTCATCGCCAGATGGCGTGCCACACGGTCGGCGTTATCCTTCTCCAGCGTCTTCAGCTGGATACGGGCCACCATGTCAAGCTCTTCGGGCTGGCAGTCATCCGGCAGCTCCGGCGCCTTGAAGGCATCGCGCACCGGCCGAAGGTCGGGGCCATCGTGCTCACGTTCACGGCCACCGCGATCGGTATGGAAACGACGACCGCTCCCGCGCTCCCCGCGCGAATCACCATCTCGACGCGGCTTCGAGTCTCCGCCTCGACGGGGCTTGAAACCGCCCTCTCTGCGGGCACGCGACTCGCCACCCCTGCGCGGACGGTGATCGCCGTCACGACCGGGACGTGAATCCCCGTCGCGGCGCGGCCTGCTATCGCCGTCACGGCGAGGGCGTCGTTCTCCGTCGCGCTGCCGGCGGGAATCACCATCCCTGCGGGGTCTGCGCTCGTCCTCACGACGCGGACGTCGCCCGCCACCACGCTTCGGACGCGAGTCGCCATCACGCTGCTGACGGGAGTTTCCTCCCCTGTTTCCGGCTCCCCCACGGGCACGATCGCCGTCTCGGCGATCCCCGTCATTATTCGAACGGCGCTCTTCTTCTGCCATAGCTCTAGCCTCCCAGAAACCCACGTGGGCGGAAAACGAAAAGAGGCCCCAGCGTCATAGCTGGGGCCTCTCTTTCAAAGAAAGTCCGGCGGTGTCCTACTCTCCCACAGGGTCCCCCCTGCAGTACCATCGGCGCAGTGAGGCTTAGCTTCCGGGTTCGGAATGGGACCGGGCGTTTCCCTCACGCTATGGCCGCCGAAACACTATTGATGTTTCAGTCTGCCGCGCTAGGCGGCGGTTCCCGACCGTACATCGAGAACCACAAAGTGGACGCGAACACATATAGATAAATGTGTAATCAAGTTATCGGCTTATTAGTACCGGTCAGCTCCATGCATTGCTGCACTTCCACATCCGGCCTATCAACCCAGTCGTCTGGCTGGGAGCCTCTCACCATAAATGGTATGGAAGTCTCATCTTGAGGCCGGCTTCCCGCTTAGATGCTTTCAGCGGTTATCCATCCCGAACGTAGCTAATCAGCGGTGCTCCTGGCGGAACAACTGACACACCAGAGGTTCGTCCAACCCGGTCCTCTCGTACTAGGGTCAGATCCTCTCAAACTTCCTGCGCGCGCAGCGGATAGGGACCGAACTGTCTCACGACG
>DXDC01000435.1 GCA_019115685.1 Candidatus Agrococcus pullicola | reverse complement strand
CACTCGTGATTTCACGACCGAGGATGGCGAGCAGAGCTTCATCTTCGACGCCGCAGAGAACTACCGTGAACAGGGCACCCCGCTCGTGGTCTTCGGCGGTAAGGAGTACGGTTCGGGTTCGAGTCGTGACTGGGCGGCGAAGGGCACGAACCTGCTCGGCGTGCGCGCTGTCATCACCGAATCGTTCGAGCGCATCCACCGCTCCAACCTCATCGGCATGGGCGTTGTTCCGCTGCAGTTCCCGGAGGGGGAGTCGTGGCAATCGCTGGGGCTGGACGGCACGGAAGAGGTCACGATCACCGGCCTCGAAGAGCTCAACGAGGGGCGTACGCCGAAGACGCTCAAGGTCGTTGCGAAGCCGACGGAACACTCCGCTGCCGGCCGTGAGCCCATCGAGTTCGACGCAGTCGTTCGGATCGATACGCCCGGTGAAGCCGACTACTACCGAAACGGCGGCATCCTCCAGTACGTTCTTCGATCACTCGTCTAATCGACTCGGCCCTCCATGCTCGAGTCCATCCGCGGGCCCCGCGATCTCGACCGGTTGAGTCCGGCCGAGCTCGTGGGGCTCTCGGCTGAGATTCGACAGTTTTTGATCAGAGAGGTGTCCCTGTCCGGGGGCCACCTGGGGCCGAATCTGGGCGTCGTCGAACTATCGATCGCGCTGCATCGGGTCTTCGAATCGCCGCGGGATCCCATCGTCTTCGACACGGGCCACCAGTCGTATGTGCACAAACTGCTGACGGGGAGGCAGGATTTCTCGCGGCTTCGCCAAAAGGACGGGCTGGCAGGCTACCCTCAGCGCAGGGAGTCTCCGCACGATGTTGTCGAGTCCTCGCACGCATCCAGCTCGCTGTCCTGGGCCGACGGTATCTCGCGTGCGTTCGAAGCAACCGGTCAGAATGATCGGCACGTCGTTGCCGTCGTCGGTGACGGTGCTCTGACGGGCGGCATGACCTGGGAGGCGCTGAACAATATCAGCGACGACAACACGCGGAACCTCGTGATCGTGGTGAACGACAATGGCCGCTCGTACGCGCCCACGATGGGCGGTATCGCCCGATTCCTCAACAACGTCAGGACGCAACACCTGTATCGATCCCTGAAGGGTAAGTCGGAGCGTGCCTTCGGTCTGCTAGGTAACCCCGGACGAGCGATCTATCGCGGTGTGCGCGGCGGCACGCACGGCTTCCTCTCGCGGTTCAGCGATAACCGGGGCCTGTACTCGAACCTTGATATGAAGTATCTCGGACCGATCGACGGTCACGATATCCAGGCTCTTGAGGAGGCCCTGCGACAGGCGAGGGATTACGGGGCACCTGTGATCGTGCACGCGATAACTCAGAAGGGGCGAGGGTACCGGCCCGCAGTCGAAGACAAGGCCGACCAGTTCCACGCCGTCGGCCCCATTGATCCACGTACCGGACGAAGTGTCGGGGCGAAGCAGGTCGGACAATCCTGGACGGCCAGGTTCTCGGATGAACTGGTTTCGATCGCGCGGGAGCGGGACGACGTCGTTGCGATCACGGCAGCTATGCTGCGCCCCACCGGTCTCGCCCGCATGCAGGAGTTGTATCCGGGACGCGTCTACGACGTCGGCATTGCCGAACAGCACGCGGTCACGACCGCCGCCGGCCTCGCATTCGGCGGCTTGCATCCGGTCGTGGCCATATATTCGACGTTCATGAACAGAGCCTTCGACCAGGTGCTGATGGATGTCGCGCTCCATCGAGCCGGCGTAACATTCGTACTGGACCGCGCTGGTATTACCGGACCGGACGGCCCCAGCCATCACGGCATGTGGGACCTCGCTCTGCTCCAATTCGTACCGGGGCTCCGCATTGCCGCGCCCCGTGACGGCGCACGGTTGCGCGAGCTGTTGCGCGAGTCTGTCGAGATCGAGGATGCTCCGTCCGTCGTGCGGTACCCGAAGGGCAACGTCCCGGTGGAAATCTCCGCTGTTCGTCGCACCGACGACGGAGTTGACGTTCTCCGTGAGAACGGCGCGAAAGACGTGCTGATCATGGGCATCGGTCCCTTCGCAGCAACAGCACTCGATGTGGCTGATCTGCTCTCCGAGAACGGCATTGGCGTGACGGTCGTCGATCCGCGATGGGTCGCGCCCGTCGCGGCATCCATCATTCGTTTCGCGGAAGAGAGCCGCATCGTCATCACGATGGAGGACGGTGTACGCGTCGGCGGCATCGGCACCCGTGTGCGACAGGAACTCAGAGCAGCCGGTGTCGATACGCCCGTAGACGAACTCGGGTTGCCTGACCGATTTCTCGACCATGCGGATCGCGCGGAAATCCTCGCGGACGCCGGGTTGGACGCGGCTTCGGTTGCAGACGGAATCGAGAAGCAGTTGCGCGGTGTGAGGCTCCCGGCTGCCAGGCCGAACCCTGCAGAGAGGGCATGATGCGGTGGCTTCCTCGCCCGACAGCATCCGATGACAAGTACAGTCGCGGTGTGCTCGGGGCGATAGTCGGGTCGGAAACGTATCCGGGAGCGGCTGTGCTCGTTACCGAGGCCGCCTGGCGGACCGGTGCCGGGATGGTGCGGCTCGGATCACCTGCACGCGCACAGGAGCTTGTCCTGCACAGACGGCCGGAAACGGTAGTGAGCGAAGCCGTCGACATGGGGCGCTGCTCTGCCTACACGATCGGTTCCGGCCTCGATCGAGACGAGCGTGACGAAGAACTGCTCGGTGTCATTGCTGAAGCGTGCGACTCGGGTGTTCCGGTCGTTTTGGACGCCGGCGCGCTCGATTTCGCGATGAGGGTTCGCGGCCCGGCACTCGTGACGCCGCATGCCGGAGAGCTGACAAGGATGCTGGGCTGGCTCGGGCTCACCGTCGAGCGGCACGACGTGGAGGGCGATCCTGAGCGTTATGCGAGGCGCGTTGCCGAAGAGACGGGAGCAGTCGTGCTGCTCAAGGGTGCCGTCACGCACATCGCGACTCCCGCTGGCGAGAGTGACTCTGTGACGGCGTCCACGTACCGCCTAGCGACCGCAGGGAGCGGTGACGTGTTGGCGGGCATCCTCGGTGCCCTGAGCGCGCAGAACGCCTCGGAGCTCCGTGCCGCCGATGATTTCGCATCGCTGGCGGCAACGGGAGCAGCGTTGCATGCGGCGGCGGCGAAACGTCTCGGCGACCGGCCCATCGTCGCTATGGACGTTGCGGAGTCGGTCGCCGAGACGATCGCCGAAGCCAGTCGAAGTTAGCTCTTCGGGCCCTCGATACGCGGGCTGTGGAACGTCCCGCCGAACGCCCGCTCGGAGGCCCCGACTCGGTCGAGGTAAGGTGTAGCGCCGCCGGCGTGGAATGGCCACGCGGCACCGAGGATCATACACAGGTCGATGTCCTCGGCCGCTGCGACGACATCGTCATCGAGCATCCGCTTGATCTCGTCGGCCAGGCCCTCCTCCAGGCGATTGCGCAGCTCGTCCTCCGAGTACGGGGTCGCACCCTTGGGAATGTGCTTGCCGACGATCTTCAGAGCCCTCTTATCGATGCCCTTCGGCTCACCCTTGGAGTCCTTCTCGACGAGAACGTTCGCCTCGGCGAGCGCGTGCAGGGCATCCGACTGGAAGAACCGGTCCGGGAACGCGGCGTGATGCGTGTCGAGGACGTGAGCCCCGACCTTGAGGCCGACGAGGTCGAGGAGCACGAACGGATCCATCGGCAGACCGAGCGGGCGCGCCGCGGCCACGACGGTCTCGAACGGAGTGCCTTGCTCGACAGCGTGCATGGCCTCACCCAGCATCTTCGCAAGCACGCGGTTCACGACGAACCCGGGGGTGTCACGCGTAATGACCGCGTTCTTCTTCAGGTTCTTCGCCGTCACCATGGCGGTCGACAGTGTGGCGTCGTCCGTGTGCGGCGTCTTCACGACTTCCACCAGCGGCATAATTGCAACGGGATTGAAGAAGTGGAATCCGACGAGTCGTTCGGGGTGCTTGAGTTTTGCACCGATCTGTTCAACCGAGAGTGATGAGGTATTCGTCGCGAGGACAGCCTCGGGAGAAAGGTGCTGCTCCACTTCGGCGAAGATGTCCTGCTTCAGCGTCAGCTCTTCGAACACCGCCTCGATGACCCAGTCGCAATCAGCGAAATCGGCCTTGTCGACAGTACCCGAGAGCAGCCCCTTCAATCGATTCGCAGTGTCCTCATCGATACGTCCCTTGCCATGGAGCTTGTCGATCTCTCCGTGGATGCCCTCGATAGCGGCGTCGACACGAGCCTGATCGAGGTCGGTTATGACAACCGGCACCTGGAGGCGGCGGAGGAAGAGCAGCGCGAACTGACTCGCCATGAGACCGGCCCCGATGATGCCTACCTTCGACACCGGCTTCGCAAGCTCCTTATCGGGCGCTCCGGCCGGGCGCTTGGCCCGCTTCTGCACGAGGTTGAACGCGTAGATCGAAGCGTGGAACTGGTCCGAGACGATGAGGTCTGCGAGCGCTTCGTCCTCGAGCTCGAAGCCGTGCTGGATATCGCCCTTCTTCGCTTCCTTGATGATGTCGAGTGCCCGATAGGGAGCTACCGGCACGGTGCCGATCTTCGACTCCAGGGTTTTCTTGGCGATACCGACTGCGACATCCCACTTGGCCTTCTCGACCATGCCGATCTTCTTGCGATCGACCCTGGTCTCACCGCCGATAATGCGGTCAGCCCATGCGATCGACTGCTCGAGGAAGGTCGAACCCGGGAAGATCTCGTCGACGATACCGAGGTCGTGCAGTTGCTGACCATCCAGAACTCGCTGCTTGAGCGGATTCTCGATGATGACCTTCAGCGCGTTCTCGATGCCGATCAGATTCGGAAGGATCGTCGCCCCGCCCCATCCCGGTACGAGACCGAGGCTGATCTCTGGCAGCGCGAATGCACGCGGTGCGCCGGCGTTGACGGTGCGATAGTTCGCGTTGAGCGCGATCTCGAGACCGCCGCCGAGCGCCATGCCGTTGACGAAGGCGAACGTCGGCACTCCCGCATCGTGCAGCAGCGAGTAGACGCGGTGACCGAGCTGTGGGAGTTGCTGGGCGGTTGCCCGATCCGGCAGCTCCTGGGCCTGCGAGAGATCGGCTCCCGCCGCGAGGATGAACGGTTTACCGGTGACCGCGATGCCCTGGATGACGCCCCGTTTGGCACGTTCCCGCTGCGCTTCGATCGTTTCACCGAATTCGATCATCGTGAGCGGCCCGAGCGTGTTCGGACGCTTGTGATCGCGACCATTGTCGAGCGTTATGAGCGCAATGGTGCGTCCGCTCGGGGTACGGACGTCGCGCACGTGCGAACGGCTGACCACCTCGTCCGTTTCAAGGTTGGCAAGCAGACTGAATTCTGCGCGGAGACTCACCATGGCTACTTCCTCTTTCCCTTGAAGTGGGGGTTCTCCCAGATGACGGTGCCACCCTGACCGAGACCGACGCACATCGCGGTAACGCCGTAACGGACGTCCGGGCGCTGCTCGAACTGTCGCGCCAGCTGGATCATGAGGCGTACACCGCTGGAGGCGAGCGGATGCCCGGTTGCGATAGCGCCGCCCCACGGGTTCACGCGCGGGTCGTCGTCCGCGATCCCGAAGTGGTCGGTGAACGACAGCACCTGTACAGCGAAAGCTTCATTCAGTTCGAACAGACCGATGTCATCGATCTGCAGACCCGCCTTCTTAAGCGCCTTCTCGGTGCTCGGAACCGGCCCGTACCCCATGATGTCGGGCTCGACACCGGCGAAGGCGAACGAAACGAGACGCATCTTCGGCTTGAGCCCGAGCTCTTTCGCTGTCTTGCCGTTTGCGAGCAGGGACATCGTGGCGCCGTCATTCAAACCCGAAGCGTTGCCGGCAGTGACTCGTCCGTGTTCGCGGAACGGCGTCTTCAGCTCCGCCAGCCCTTCCATCGTCGTGCCGGGCCGCGGGGCTTCGTCGGCGGTGGCAACTCCCCATCCTTCCTCGGACCAGGTCGCTACGGGCGCGAAATCGGCCTGGATGTCTCCTCGTTCGACGGCTTCGGCATACTTCTGCTGCGAGCGCAGGGCGAATGCGTCCGAACGCTCCTTGGTCAGTTCGGGGAAGCGGTCGTGCAAACGCTCAGCGGTTTTTCCCATTACGAGCGCATCCTGATCGACCATCCGCTCCGCGACGAAACGCGGGTTCGGGTCGATGCCACTGCCCATGGGGTGGTGTCCCATGTGCTCGACGCCGCCGGCGATCGCGAGATCATAGGCACCGAGAGCAAGCCCGCCCGAGACCGTTGTCACAGACGTCATGGCTCCGGCACACATGCGCTCGATGGCGTATCCGGGTGTCGTGATCGGCAGCCCGGCCAGAATCGCGACGGTACGGCCCAGGGTGAGCCCCTGATCGCCCGTCTGGGTGGTCGCCGCGATCGCAACCTCGTCGATCCGATCTCCCGGCACGTCGGGATTGCGCTCGAGCAGTTTCCCGAGGGCCTTCACCGCGAGATCATCTGCCCGCGTATTCCAATACATGCCCTTTTCGCCCGCACGTCCGAACGGAGTGCGGACGCCGTCGATGAAGACGACGTCATCAATGGCCACAATGCCTCCTGAGTAGATTGCTTCTACGAGTCTAGAAAGAAGTGGCGTCGGGCGGAATCCTTTGCCTCTTTCTACGAGGAGGATTCGTCGGTATTCACGCCGTCTTGCACGGAATCCACAAGCGTTCGATCCGCCGCTTCGACGGCCGCCTGTACAGCAGCGCCCACCGCGTCCACCTGCCAGCGGCGTGCATCCCGCCGGAGCAGCTCGGAGACCATGTCGATGGGCGCAGTGTCGTCGGCATCCCACAGCGTTTGACGCAGGGTGCCGGGTGTGAGGAGATTCTCCTGCGGCAGCTGCATTTCCTCTGCAACGGAGCGCACCGCCGACCTTGCCGCATCCAATCGTGCCGCTGCTGCCGGTCGGTGCCGCTGCCACGAACGCGGGGGAGGGGGAGTA
>DXDC01000434.1 GCA_019115685.1 Candidatus Agrococcus pullicola | reverse complement strand
CAGCCGTCACAAACCCCGTGGCAGCGTACGGCCTGGAATTCTGACGGCTGGCGTTTCGGCGGTCGTGCCGGGCGTCAGATCAGGTTCGCGCATGCCACGGTGTTTCTTGATGCTGAAGCGGGGGCGCGTGTTGTCCCGGTCGAAGGCGCCGCTTCGCAACACGATGACGAGCCGCTCGGATCGTTCGGGCTTATCGCCGGCAGCGCTGCGGGTGCCTATGTCGACGACGACGCAGTGTGGGTGCGGCAGCATGGCCGCACCTACGTGATCGAGCGCAAGAAACCTCAGGAGGCCGCGCTCGCAGAAGGCGAAGCCGCGATCAACGCACCCATGCCGGGTTCTGTCGTGGCCGTCGCGGTGCGGGACGGGGACCGCGTCGAGGTCGGTCAGCACGTGCTGTCGGTCGAGGCGATGAAGATGGAGCACCGTCTCACCGCGACCCAGGCGGGCACCGTGCGCCTGGAGGTCGCCGAGAACGAGCAGGTCACGCGCGGGCAGCTGCTCGCACATATCGAAGCGGAGGACGCGGCATGAGCGAAGAGCGCGCCATTGAACAGCGGGGGCTCTGGTTCGAGGAGTTCGAGACCGACGTCGTCTACCGGCACGCGCCGGGCAGGACCCTGACCGAGGCCGATAATGTCCTGTTCACGACCCTCACCATGAATCCGCAACCGCTGCACCTCGATCACGCCTGGAGCGAAACGACCGAGTTCGGCGAACCGCTCGTCAACTCGATGCACACGCTCGCAACGCTCGTCGGGCTCTCGGTCGGGCAACTGACGATGAACACGATCGTCGCGAACCTCGGGTTCGACGAAGTGGCTTTCCCCGCCCCGGTGCGCCACGGAGACACGATCTACGCCGAGACCCGGGTGCTCGAGAAGCGCGAGTCGAAATCGCGGCCGACGCAGGGCATCGTGAAACTCGAGCACATCGCGCGCAACCAGCACGGTGACGTCGTCGTGAAGGCAGTGCGTTCGGTGCTGATGCAAAGGAGGCCGGAATGAACGAATTCACGATGGGGCCGTCGCTGCTGTTCTGCCCGGGCGATCGCCCCGACCGGTTCGTGAAGGCAGCGGAGCGGTCGGATGCGGTGATCCTCGACCTCGAGGATGCCGTCGGCCAGGAGAACAAGCGAGACGCCCGGGGCGCGATCGCCTCGGCCGAACTCGATCCAGCTCGCACGATCGTGCGCGTGAACGCCGTCGAGGAAGGCACCGTCGATGAAGATCTCGACGCGGTCCACGCCGCGGGCGTGACCACGGTCATGCTTGCGAAGACCGAAAGCGCTGCCGACGTCGAGCGACTCGGAGCCATCGACGTGGTTGCGCTCGTCGAGACCGCGCTCGGCGTGGCGAATGCCCGTGAAATCGCGGCGCACGAGCACGTCGTGGCGCTCATGTGGGGTGCCGAGGATCTCGTCGCCTCGATGGGCGGCACATCCAGCCGCCGAGACGACGGCACCTACCGCGACGTCGCCCGGCTGGCGCGCGCATCCGTGCTCCTCGCTGCGAAGGCCGAAGGGAAGGCTGCGGTGGACGCCATCCGCACCGACATCGCCGATACCGCCGGTGCGCTTGTCGAGTCGCGGGATGCCGCAGCCAGTGGCTTCGATGCGAAGGCGTGCATCCACCCGAACCATGTTGCCCCTATTCGAGAGGCATTCCTCCCCAGTGAGCAGGACATCGCGTGGGCGCGCGCCGTCCTGGCAGAGGCGGAGCTTCACGCGGGAGGCGTTTTCAATTTCAACGGTCGCATGATCGACGAGCCCATCCTGCGTCACGCACGCAAGACGGTTGCAAGAACGGCCCACAAGGCCTGACACGAAGGAGCCCAATGAACGAGATCATCGACGGCACGGAGATGCTGCCGGAGTTCCACCAACAGCTCGCCCGCGAGGTGCGCGAGTTCGCCGACACGGTCGTCGCGCCGGCGAGCTACGACTACGACACCGAGCGGCGTCTGCCGATCGAGATCATCAATCGGATGGGCGACATGGGGCTGTTCGGCCTCCCGCTGCCCGCTGAATACGGCGGTCAGGGCAAGGACTACATGGCGCTCTGCGTCGCCGTCGAACAGCTCGCGCGCGTCGACCAGTCGATCGCCGTGACGCTCGAGGCTGGACTCGGACTCGGCGCGATGCCGATCTATCGTTTCGGCACGGAGGAGCAGCGTCGCAAGTGGCTTCCCGATCTCGCCGCGGGTCGTGCGCTCGCGGCATTCGGCCTCACGGAGGCCGAAGCCGGATCGGATGCAGGAGGTACGAAGACAACCGCTGAACTCGTCGACGGCGAATGGGTCATCAACGGCACCAAGGAGTTCATCACGAACTCCGGTACTCCGATCACCTCGATCGTGACCGTCACCGCGGTCACCGGCACGAAGGTCGGTCGGGACGGCAATGAGAAGCCCGAGCTGACGACGATCATCGTGCCGACCGACACGCCAGGGTTCAAGGCGCTACCCGCGTACGACAAGATCGGCTGGCACACATCCGACACGCATCCGCTCGTGTTCGAGAACGTGCGCGTGCCCGAGTCGAACATGGTGGGGGAGCGCGGCAAGGGATTCTCGAACTTCCTGAAGATCCTCGACGAAGGACGCGTCGCTTTCGCTGCCCTCTGCGTTGGTGCTGCACAGGGATGCCTTGAGCAAGCCATCGAGCGTGCGAAGACTCGCGTGGTCTTCGGTCGCCCGCTCGGCGACAACCAGGACGTCGCCTTCAAGATCGCTCGCATGCAGGCACGCGTACACGCCGCACGTGCAGTTATGCACGACGCCGCACGCCGCATCGATGCCGGACTGCCGTTCACGAAGGAAGCATCGTTGGCGAAACTCATCGGTTCGGAAGCCGCCGTTGACAACGCTCTGGATGCAACCCAGATCTGGGGCGGCAACGGATTCCTCAACAAGAATGTTGTCGCTCGTCACTACCGCGATGCACGCATTCTGACCCTTGGAGAAGGCTCAA
>DXDC01000433.1 GCA_019115685.1 Candidatus Agrococcus pullicola | reverse complement strand
CCGACCCGCGTGATCGCGTTCAGGAACTCGCTGCCGCGCACACGTCGCGCGAAGACAACGTCTGGGCTGCTCTCGGCCAGGCACCTCTTGCGAAGGCCGTCGGCCACCTCGCCGAACTGGCAGACCGCGTCGCGACTGCTCCGACAGTAACAGAACTCGAGACTCAGATTGCCTGGTACAGCGATGAAGGCCACGTTATTGACGACCTTGCACTGCGGACGATCGCGACGGCCAAGACCGCACAGGATAGGTCCGCCGTCGCTCACGCGCTCGGCGCGCTCTACGACCCGTGGGTCGATCAGTCGGCACGAGCATTCCAGAAGGCCGCAGTTAGCACCTACCGCGGCCAGACGGGCCTCGACGTAGCCGCAGGAACGTGTGTGGTCTACGTCGATGCACTGCGCTACGACCTGGCCACCCGTGTGGCTCGCCGACTATCGGGTCTCACGGTAGTTGAGGAGCCGCGCCAGGCGGCTTTCCCAAGCGTCACGCCAACCGGCCAGCCGGCGGTGGCGCCGATCAAGATCAGCATGGCTGGCGGCGCTGCTTTCGACGCGGCCGACGATCAGGGACGATCTGTGAAGGGTGCTGTGCTGCGATCGGCCCTCGCTGGAGCGGAGGTGCAGTTCCTCGACTGGGACGCCGCCCAAGTCGGCGACCCTGCCGGAACGGCGTGGACGCAGACGAACATGATCGACTCGCTGGGCCACTCGCACGGGCACCAGATGGCGGACCTCGTCGACCACCACCTCGACCTCGTCGCAGAGCGTGTTCGTGCACTAATCGGAGCAGGGTGGCGGAAGGTTGTCGTGGTCACCGACCACGGGTTCCTCTTGCTCGGCCAAGCAGCGCAGAAGGTCACCCTCTCGATACAGGTTACGGAAGGTGATGCTGCCCGCAAGCCGCGTGTGGCGCGGTTGAAAGCCGCCGCGGCGCGGCCGGACTTCCCGATCCTGCCCTGGACTTGGGACTCGTCCGTCGACATGGTTAGCGCACCGGGAGCTGCTGCATTCGAGTCGGGTTGCTTGTATGAGCACGGCGGGCTAAGTCTCCAGGAGTGCGTGGTTCCCGTCGTCACCGTGACCCGCAGCGATTCGGCCGTTGCGCCCGTCCAGATTGAAGCTGTTCGATGGACCGGACAGCGCTGCCGCATCGACTACGGCCCTGCCGAGGCCGAAGTAGTCGCCGAAGTTCGGCTTCGCCCAGCCGACGCATCGAGCTCCGTCGGTGGCCCGAAGTCGCCGACCGAGCCGGGCGAGGTCAAGGTGCTCGTCGACGAGGAACAGGTCCCCGCTGGGGCGAACGCATGGGTCGTGCTTCTCGACCTGAGCGGTGGAGTTCTGGCACAAGCACAAACCACGGTAGGAGGCGTCGAATGACCGAGGCAACCGCGCTCGACGAGATCGACATGACCGCAGCGTCCGCCTTCGAGGGGTACGTCGTTCGCAAGGACCTCGCCCAGCAATTCAAGGGCGCGTATCCCGTCCCGACCTACGTCGGAGAGTTCCTCATCGGACGCTACTGCGCCACAACCGACCCGGAGGAGATCGAAGAAGGGCTCCAGGTCGTCCGGCGGCTGCTCGCTGACCGCACAGTGCGGGCAGGTGAAGAGGAGCTCTTCAAGTCGCGCGCGCGCGAGCGCACGACTGTCAAGCTCATCGATCTCGTCAAGGCCCGACTCGATGCGAAGTCGAACGCCTACGTTGCCGAGTTGCCGAGCCTTGGACTCCGAGACGTGCGCATCGACGATGCCGTTGTTCGCGAGAACGAGCGCATGCTGACCGGTGGCTTCTACGCCGAGGTTGACCTGTTCTACGATGCCGCGATCGCTGATGAGAACAACGGCAAGCCCTTCGCTATCGGGTCGCTTCGCCCCATCCAGCTCTCAACCCGCGATTCGCTCTCGCGTCTGGCTGAAGGCCGCTCACGGTTCACCACAGAGCAGTGGAAGCACCTTCTGCTTCGGTCAGTGGGCTTCGAACCTGCGCAACTCACCGAGCGTGAACAAGACGTGCTGTTGCTGCGCATGGTCCCGTTCGTGCAGCGAAACTTCAACATGGTTGAACTAGGGCCTCGCGGCACCGGCAAGTCCCACCTGTTTCAACAGGTCTCGCCCTACGCGCACTTGATCTCCGGCGGCAAGGCCACCGTTGCCAGGATGTTCGTCAACAACGCCACTGGACAACGCGGCCTCGTCGCGCAGTACGACGTCGTCTGTTTCGACGAAGTCTCCGGCGTCTCCTTCGACCAGAAGGATGGCGTCAACATTATGAAGGGTTACATGGAGTCGGGTGAGTTCTCCCGGGGCCGTGAGTCCATTAGGGCCGACGGTTCGATCACGTTGGTCGGGAACTTCGATGTCGATGTCGCCCACCAGCAGAGGATCGGTCACCTGCTCTCGCCGTTGCCACCGGAGATGCGCGACGACACGGCGTTCATGGACCGCATCCACGCCTACCTACCGGGCTGGGACGTTCCAAAGCTGAACCCGACCTACTTCACTCACCACTTTGGCCTCGTGAGTGACTTCCTCTCCGAGTGCTGGTCGCGCCTTCGTGATCAATCGCGCCTCACCTCGATCCAGGGGCGGGTCAACTACTCCGATGCCCTGTCGGGCAGAGACCTGTCGGCCGTCAACAAGACGGTCGATGGCTTGCTCAAGCTCCTGTATCCCGACGCCGAAGCCACGATCTCCGATGAGGACCTCGAATGGGCAGTGCGCATTGCCCTAGAGTGCCGCCGTCGCGTCAAGGAACAACAACGCCGCATCGGCGCAGCAGAGTTCCGTAACACCCAGTTCGGCTACCGTCTCGGCGAGGGAGTAGAGCAGTTCGTCTCGACCCCCGAACTCGCGAGCCCCGACTCGATCGGCCTCGATCCGCTGCCCCCCGGCCAGGTGTGGGCAATCTCCGAGAGCGACGGCGACGTCGGCCCGGGACTCTACCGAATCGAGGCAGCAGACACGCCCGGCTCTGGCGCACGCGGGCTACTCAACCAGGCCGCACCCTCCACGCTCCGGGAAAGCTTCAAAGTCGCAGATCAGAACCTCATCGCCCAGGCGAGACAACTCGTTGGCGACCGCGACCCGCGCGAGCACAACCTCACTGCTCAGGTACGCGCGCTCGACGCAGCCAAGACCGGCGCTGGCCTCGGACTGCCGATCCTCCTCGCGCTGGCCTCGGCGATGCTCCAGCGTTCTATCCGTGGTGGCCTGATCGCCGTCGGCAACCTGTCGCTCGGCGGTGGCGTAGAGACGGTTCTTAACGCTGCACAGCTTGCCGAGCATGCAATGGAAAAGGGCGCTACGGCTCTCTTGCTTCCAGTGTCGGCCCGTCGCCAGCTTCTTGACGTCAGCGATGAGGTAGCAACAAAGGTCTCGTTCGTCTTTTACAGCGATGCCCAAGATGCACTTATAAAAGTTCTCGATGAATGAGCTGGTAGGGAAGCATATCTGGTCCGGGTCTGCTATAGGTTTAGGTGACAGGTTGTAGTTACGCCACGAGAGCGACGTTGTTGGTCATGATGGTCTCGAATTTGATCGGCGTTAATTGGCGTTAATTGGCGTCAATCGGCCCAACTGGGCCTGACGGGGTCGACGGTGGTACGTCCGCTCGCTCCAGGTCACGATCGCGATCCGAAGCTGGCTACGAGTGGGTCAGCAGCGGCGGTCGAGAACGTTGTTCTGAAGCATTGCGAAGAAGGATTCCATGGCGACGTTGACGCCGCTGGAACCAACCCCGCCCATCGATCCGATCATGCGGTAACGGGGCTCTTCCGGTTTCAGAGTGCGTTGATCGCCTCCCGGAGTCCTCCGGAGTGGATCAGTGACCTCAAGATGTAGTTGGCTTTGTTCCTGAACCCCAGGGCAATGCCACGCAGGTGCTCCAGTTTGCCGTTG
>DXDC01000432.1 GCA_019115685.1 Candidatus Agrococcus pullicola | reverse complement strand
GCGCTGATCAGCATCGAAACCGGCTTCTGGCGTCTGGCCAGGTCACCTGAGCCTACGGATCTCGGCCCCGGTATGCTGCCGGCGACCGGCTCCGCGATCGCATCGGCCGAGGCGCTCGAGAAGTTGCGCCGCGAAGACGGCGGTTTCGAAGTAGAAGCGTCCATCGTGCATCCGAACGGCGTGCAAGAGTTGTACATGGGGGTTGCGAACGGGCCCCGTATCGATCTTGCTACCGATGCTGTTCTGCGTTCCCCGAGCGCGAAGCAGCACAGCGCATCCACTCGCATGCTCGGATACGTGCAGGAGCACCTGCTGTGGGCCTGGGACATCGGCACGGAGGGGGCCCAAGTCGTCTCGCACGCATCCGCGCGCCTGGCGAGGCGGCAAGCCCCTGAAGTTTCGGAAGAGTCATGACAACGTTCGCGGACCGTCAGGGTGCCGTCCTGGACGACAACGGAGTGCCGCAGCACTTCGGTGAGCCGGTGCGCGAACAGCGTGCGTTCCAGCGCGGTGCGTACGTGCCACTGCCGCGCGAGGTCATCAGACTCAGCGGCCCGGATCGGCTGACCTGGCTCGACTCCATAACTTCGCAGCAGCTCGAGCTCGCAGCCGGTCAGAGCACGGAGAATCTCGTGCTCAGCCCGCAGGGCAAAATCGAGCACGCCATGCGACTGGTCGAAGACGGCGAGTCGCTCTGGGCGATCGTCGATGTCGGCAGGGCTGCGCCGCTGATCGAGTTCCTCAAACGGATGCGGTTCATGCGGCAGGTCGACATCGAACCGGTTGCGGACGCGATCGTGGTCGGAGTCGCGGGGGAGATCGAAGCACCGGCCGGTACTGTGTGGCGAGATGCGTGGCCCGAGGCCAACGAGGGCGGGGTGCGTTACGGATCGTACGAAGCGGACGACCCCTGGTCGTGGCGCGAAGTGATCGTGGCGGCCGAGGCCGCCGCATCCTTGAGTGCAACCGATGTTCCCGTCGTGGGCT
This sequence comes from Candidatus Agrococcus pullicola, assembly GCA_019115685.1. Classification (GTDB taxonomy): domain Bacteria; phylum Actinomycetota; class Actinomycetes; order Actinomycetales; family Microbacteriaceae; genus Agrococcus; species Agrococcus pullicola. The sequence continues at coordinate 14,423 of DXDC01000432.1, read as the reverse complement.
ACGGCGCGTACGAAGCCGCACGCGTAGCAGCGGGGCGCCCATCCATTGCGGATGTGGATGAACGCACGATTCCGCACGAGCTCGACTGGCTTGCCACCGCTGTTCATCTGAACAAGGGTTGCTACAGGGGGCAGGAAACCGTCGCGAAGGTGCACAATCTCGGCGCCCCTCCGCGCAGGCTCACGCTGTTGCACCTCGATGGCTCGGACTCCGTCCTTCCAGAATTGGGAGCCGAGGTCACTGCGGGAGAAAAATCCGCCGGACATGTGACGAGCGTCGCCTACCACTACGAACTGGGCCCGATAGCGCTCGCGCTGCTGAAGCGTGGGGTCGATCCCGAAGCAGTCCTGACGGTGCACGCCGGCGATGACGGCACGCATGAGGTGACGGCATCGCAGGAGCTGCTCGTGCCTCCCGGCGCCGGGCAAGCCAACAAGCCGCCCAGGCTGCCCAGGCTGGGCGCTGTGAAGCGGCCGCGACGCGAGTAACCGCGCGCCCGTCATGGGATCGCCATAGCCGCGGCGAATAGCATGCACGGAGGCTGTGTGCCGGACCACTTCGTGAGCGGAGGAGAACTCCATGCCGATAGTCATCGATGTCCTGATCGTGCTGTTGCTGCTCGGCGCGCTCGGCACCGGTTTGCGGATCGGGTTGTTCTCATCGCTCGGCATGATCTGCGGTCTTGTCGTCGGGGGAGTACTGGCTCCCTGGGTCCTGCCCATGGTCAGCGCGGCGGTCACGGATGATGCGTGGCGCGGCACGGCCGTCATCGGTAGCGCGGTCGGACTCCTGCTGCTCGGAGCCGGTGGCGGTGCTGCGGTAGGGGCGCTTGTTCGTCGCGGTGCCGACAAGTTGAAGCTACGGGTGCTAGAGCGACTGCTGGGCGGGATCGTTGCAACGGTCGCGGCTACGCTCGCCCTGTCGTTGACGGGCGCCGGCATTGCTGCAGCGGGCATCCCGTTCGTGTCCGCCTCGGTCGCCTCCTCGAACATCCTGCGGGCGATCGACGACGTAACGCCCGCTCCGCTCACCGATGGCATGGCAAGGTTGCACGGTGCGGTACTCGGCGACACCGTGCTCCCCACGATCGACGGGCTGCTGGATGATGTCGATTTCGCGCAGACGCCGGATCTCGACGGGATCGAAACCGATAGCCCCGAGCTTGCCCAGGCAGCGATGTCCGTCGCGCGCGTATCGGGCGTGGCGCCGGCATGCGGCTCGCTCCAGAGCGGTAGCGCATTCGTCGTGGAAGGCGGGATGCTCGTGACGAACGCGCACGTCGTGGCAGGTGTGGAGACGGTGTTGGTTGAGCTTCCCGGCGAGCGGGCACAGGACGGCAGGGTCGTCTACTTCGACCCCGCCCAAGACCTCGCTGTCATCGCGGCCGATGTCGAGGCGCAGCCGCTGGGGATCGCCGATTCGGCGCGACCGGGAGACGCAGCGGTCGTGCAGGGGTACCCGCACGGTGGCGCTTTTCGCAACGTACCGGCGGCTATCGCCGCGTCGGGAACCATCGCGGTCACGGACATCTACGGGGGCGCAGCGTCAGAACGATCGGTGCTGACGCTCGAAGCCGTCGTCGAACCCGGGAACTCGGGCGGGCCCCTCCTGACGGAGAGCGGCGAAGTCGCCGGCGTGATCTTCGCCAAGGACGAGACGCGCTCCAATATCGGCTACGCCATGTCGAACGAAGAGCTATTGCCGGTTGTCGAAGCCATCGGGAGCATGGATGCCCCCGTCTCGACCGGTACGTGCGATCGTTAGCGGCTCACTGCTTCGCGAGAGGCCCCTTCGCTGGTTGAACGCAGGCCCAGGGCAGCGTCAATTCACCGAGCCGAGTGCGCGTGCGCTCGTGCAGAACGGGCCAACCGCGTTCGCGCATGCCCGCCACCGCACCCGCCCAGCGCTGTGACGCGCCGAACGACCCGAGCGGAGCAGCGGAAGCCCAGGCTCTGTCGAGATCCGCAAGTGCTCGGTGGACGGACTCACCCTGCACGTTGCGATGGATGAGTGCCTTCGGCAAGCGCTCGGCCAGGACGGACGGCGACGGCATCGCTTCCGATCCGAGGGCATCCACCTTCAGCGCGAACGTCACGGTCTCCGGGCCGTCCGGTACTTCGTGCTCCTCGTACTAACGCAGCACGTTCATAGCCCTGATGACCGACACGGGCTTGCCGGTCGGTATCTCGAAACCACCGCGCTCGAATCGAACACTCGCGCTGCCGCTGAGAATCCCGGCTGCGACAGCACGACCGTGTCGCGGGCGCCCGGATTCCTTTGCGGCCCCGAGCTCTTCCCTCGCCAGAGCAACGCGCTCTGGATCGATCTCGAACCCGACGACCTCGACGCTGGGGTTCACCCGAACCAGCCGTTCGTGCAGCTCGAGTGTTGTCGTCGCGGATGCGCCGAACCCCAGATCGACGACGAGCGCTTCGTCACGGCGCACTGCCGGCAACGACGCGATCCACCGATCCACCCTCCGGAGCCGGTTCACGCCGGTCGTGCATCGAGTCGCGCGGCCAAGGGGTTTCGGCATGCTCCTATCCTTCCACCCGCATGCTCAGTCGGTGTGGCTTAGAGTGGATTCCATGACAGAACGCACGCTCATCCTGCTCCGGCACGGTCAGTCGGAATGGAATGCCCAGAACCTCTTCACCGGCTGGGTGGATGTCCGGCTCACGAACCTCGGGTGCACTGAGGCCGAACGCGGAGGCGTCATGCTCCGCGAGCGCGGCATCCGGCCCGACGTCGTCCACACTTCGCTGCTCACTCGCGCGATCCAGACCGCGAACATCGCGCTCGATGCTGCTGATCGCGCCTGGATTCCAGTTCGTCGCAGCTGGCGACTGAACGAACGCCACTACGGCGACCTGCAGGGCAAGAACAAGGCGGAAACCCTCGAGCAGTACGGCGAAGAGCAGTTCATGCTGTGGCGCCGTTCGTTCGACGTTCCGCCGCCGGAGATCGCTGACGACAGCGACTTTTCGCAGGCGGGTGACCCCCGCTACGCCGACATCGACGGCGAACAGCCGAAGACCGAGGCGCTCAAGCAGGTCATCGATCGCCTGCTGCCCTACTGGGAGGGCGCGATCGCCGACGATCTGCGGGACGGCAAGACCGTGCTCGTCGCGGCACACGGCAACTCGCTCCGCGGCCTGGTGAAGCACCTCGAGGGCATCGGCGACGAGGAGATCTCGTCGCTCAACATCCCGACGGGCATTCCGCTCGTGTATCGGCTGGATGAGAGCCTTAAGGCCACAGGCAAGGGCGAGTACCTCGACCCGGAGGCAGCGGCCGCAGGAGCTGCCGCAGTCGCAAGTCAGGGTTCCGAGAAGTAAAAGTAGAGATCAGTGAAAAACGCCCCTGTGCAGCAGGGGCGTTTTTTCACAGTTGCAGGGCCGGTTAGAGCTCTTCTTCGACCGGTGCCCAGTCGCCGGTGCTGAGGTACTGGATCTTCTTTCCGATCGTCACGGCGTGGTCCGCGAAGCGCTCGTGGTAGCGGCTCGCGAGCGTGACGTCGACGGTTGCGTTCGCGGGCTCGTTCCACTCTTCTGCCAGGACGCTGTCGAAGACGCTCTTGTGCAGTTCGTCCAGTTCGATGTCGAGTTCGCTGATCTTCTCGTAGAACTCGATGTTCTCGGTCTTCAACAACTCGACGTTCAGGCGGGCGATCTCGATGTCGAGTTCCCCCATCCGTTCGAAGGTCGTGATGAGGGGTTCCGGAACGACCGCATCGGGGAAGCGGTAGCGCGCCAGCGTGGCGATGTGGCGGGCCAGGTCGCCCATCCGCTCGAGCGAGGCTGAGATCCGCAGCGAGGAGACGAGGATGCGGAGGTCGCGCGCTACCGGCCCTTGTCTGGCGATCACGTCGATCGCGAGCTCATCGAGCTCGTCGGCTTGTGCGTCGATGTGCTGATCGCCTTCGATGACGCGCTCGGCGAGCGCGACGTCACTGGTGCTGAATGCCTGCTGAGCAAGGGTGATCGCTTCGTGCACCGATTCGGCGATTGCGACAAGACGCTCCTGGACTTCGGCCAGCTCCTGCTGGAAGACTTCGCGCATGTTCCTACCGTTCGTGTTGGGGCGCACCGCTTCATGGGGCGCACGCACTCCATTCTCCCCATTCTAGGTGAACACCTGGTGCCACGGTGGTGAACGCCAGCTGACCGGGCGGTGTCCGGCCCGCCGACGGGATTAGGCTGGACTGGTGCAAGATCCCGCTGTCATCGTGCTCATCACGTTCGCGTTCGGCGCGCTCGTCGGTCTCGCCGGCTACTGGGTCATCGATTACTCGGAGCGTCGAGGCCGGGCAGCGCTCGAACTCACGACGGAAAGCATCCCGAGCGGTGTTGTGGAAGTCGTGCTCGCACTCGAATCGGGCGGCATTATTCTCGACCACAGCAATACGGTGCTGCGTGCATCCCCTGGCGCACAACTGCTCGGGCTGGTTGCTGACGGCAAGATCGTGCACAGCAGCATCCTCGAGGTCATCGACGATTCGAGAGAGAAGAGCGCTCCTGTCAGCCGGACCGTCGAGCTTACGCAGGGCAGGTTCTCCGACGATCAGCAGATTATTCTGCACGTGCGTGCCGCGCCGCTGGGCGCGAAGTACATGTTGCTGCTGACAGACGATCACACGGAGGAGGAACGGCTCAACAGCGTGCGCCGTGACTTCATCGCGAACGTGTCGCATGAATTGAAGACGCCGGTCGGCGCGATCGCGCTGCTCTCGGATGCGATCGACGCGGCCGGTGACGATCTCGAGCGGGTGCGCAGCTTCACCGGGCGTCTGCGGCGGGAGGCTCAGCGTCTCGGGACGATGACGAAGGAGATCATCGATCTGACGTATATCCAGACCGTGAACCCGCTCGAAAGCGCGGTGCCCGTGAAAGTCGCCGACATCGTGGACGCCGCCTTCGACGCGAATCGTGTTGCCGCGGAGGCGAAACGCATCCGGTTGACCGCGCGCGTCGTCGAAGACGTCTCGGTCATGGGCGACCAGCAGATGCTGACGACAGCGCTCAAGAACCTCGTGGCGAACGCCGTGACCTACTCCGATGATCACGAGCACGTTGGGGTCGGAGTCAGACGGACCGAGGATGGCGTTGAGATCGCAGTCACCGACAAGGGCATCGGGATCGACGCCTCAGAACAGCAACGAGTGTTCGAGCGCTTCTATCGGGTCGACCCTGCCAGGAGCCGGCACACGGGTGGGACGGGACTCGGCCTCTCCATTGTGAAGCACGTGACCAGAAGTCACGGTGGCTCGGTGTCGGTGTGGTCGAAGCCAGGGGAGGGCTCGACGTTCACCATCAGACTTCCCTACGTAGATCCAAGCCAGGAGGACAAGGAATGACACGTATTCTTATCGTCGAGGACGAAGTCGCTATCGCGGAGCCGCTCGCGTTCCTGCTGGAGCGCGAAGGGTATGTCGTCGCCGTGGTCGAGGATGGCGATCGTGCGATCGCGACCTTCGATGCCGAACCAGCCGACCTTGTGCTGCTCGACCTCATGCTTCCCGGTAAAAGCGGAACCGAAGTGTGCCGCGAACTGCGAGCACGTTCTGGAGTCCCCATCATCATGGTGACGGCGAAGGACACTGAGGTCGACAAAGTCGTTGGGCTCGAACTGGGCGCTGACGATTACGTGACCAAGCCGTACTCGACGAGGGAGCTTGTGGCGCGCATCCGCGCCGTCCTGAGGCGACACCAGACCGACGAGGACGTCTCGGATGCGATCGTCGAGTCGGGGAGAGTGCGTCTCGACACCGACCGGCACTCGGTGACCGTTGATGGCGCCGACGTTGCGATGCCGCTGAAGGAGTTCGAGCTGCTCGAATACCTCATGCGCAACAGTGGCAGAGTGCTGACCCGCGGGCAGCTGATCGATCGCGTGTGGGGCGTTGACTACTTCGGTGACACGAAGACCCTGGACGTGCACATCAAGCGACTGCGGTCGAAGATCGAACTCGACCCATCAAACCCGAAACAGCTGCTGACCGTTCGTGGGGTGGGATACCGCTTCGAGTCCTAGCGGGAGGGACTCACTGCTCGTCTTCGGTCTGCTCGTCCTCTGCCTGCTCGTCCTCTGAGGGGTCGACGGGGTCAGGCGTCGGGCCGAGGTCTTCATAACCGATCGCTTCGGTAGAGAACACTTGGATGTCGATCGTTACCGATTCGCCACCGTCAACGGCGAATGCCGCCGTCATGGTAGAGCCGGCTACCGGGTTATCGACCGGCAGTACGATCTGGTTGTCCTGGTAGCCGAAGACCGAGACGCCGGGCTGCAGCGGAATCTGTACCTGCTGATCGCCGACCTGGACGCTCATCTGCTGCGGAGAGTCGGACTCGTTGATGAACGTGACGTTGAGACTGCCGCGTGACGGGTCGTCTGCGTCCACGACGAGTAGGGCATTGCGGAAGGCGACCTCGCCGGTTTCCCCGTTCAAGCCGTCACCAGGGTTGTACTGGTTGGTGGTTGCCTGAGGGGTCAGCATGTTGCAGCCGGTGAGTCCTATGGCGAGGGCGAGACCGGCGATTGCCGCGGCGACAAGACGAAGCTTCACAGTGAGCCTTCCGTGCGATACAAGCTTGGGCAAGAGTCAGAACCAAGTCTAGTGCAGGAGTTTGAGGCTTCTGTGCAAGATCCGATCAAGAGCGCAGAACATGCAGTTGCGAATTAAGCACAAGCATGGATTTTCGCCGGGTGGCCCGGTTGTCGAGTTGATGGATTCTTGCTGGACAATACGAATGCACGAGAAGATACCGATGTGGACGGACAACTGAACCAAGCCCAGGGAGAGAGTTCGGCTCTTCTCCGTTTGCGCGCGGCATTGCCTCAGCTCGGTCCGAGTGAGGGGCGCGTTGTTCAGGCGATCCTTGAGAACCTGACAAGCATTGCGGAGACTTCGACTGCTGAACTCGCGAGGCTGGCCAAATGCTCTCCTGCCACGGTGATCCGTGCCTGTCAGAACGTTGGATTTCGCGGCTATCAGCATCTGCGGATTGAGCTCGCGAAAGAGCCGTTGGAGCAGAGCCCAACGGATAGGCATGTGCTCGAAGAGGTATTCCGCGAGGCTTCTGAAGCAATCGAAGTCAGTCAGCAGTTGCTGTCGCAGGAAGCATTTGACAGGGCGGTAGATGCGCTCATCGATGCTGACCGTATTCTTATCAGTGCATCCGGGTTCTCGTTACCCCCTACACAAGACACTGTGATTCGACTCATTGCGCTTGGGCTGACAGTGCTTTCTCCGGCTGATGTATTTACACAGCAGTTTGCAGCCAGGCAGATGGGGAAAGGTGACGTCGTTTTGGCTGTGACCTACTCAGGCGCCAATACACATACTTTGCGAACGGCGGCGTCGGCGAAACACGATGGTGCCAAGGTGATTGCTTTGACAAGCTTCGCCCAATCGCCGATTACGAAAGCAGCTGATATTTCATTAGTGACAGGGCCGGTCGGCAGAAGTAATGACATCGACCCTCACCTGAGTCGAGTGAGCCATTCCTTGGTGCTGCACTCGTTGTATCGGGGAGTTTTGAAGAAGCGAAGAGGGGCGTTCAATCGTTTTTCTGAAATGGGCGAGGTGATTGCCGATGCCCTCAGTGATGATCTGGACACGTAGTTCGTCCTTTAGCTAGTCATGCACTGCAGCTGAGATCGGTGCGTGAGCGCTGGCTCATCGTGTCTTCGTGACGCGCCTTTGCTGCAGAAACTGCCCTGCGTTCCGTGCTCTTGGGTCGGAATAGCGCTCGGCGGAACTCGCTCGATCCCTTGTATCGAACGACTGAATACGTATAATGAAACGACGGAACGTTTTATGCCGTTAGAAACGACGGAACAGAATGGGAATCATCGTTTATGTTGCAAGGAAGCTTCAACGCTAGGAGCCTGTCGGCTGCATCTGGAGAGCCTTGGATTTTCCGTTCCGCGACACTCGACTCCGCGAGCGAAGATGATATCCGTATGCTGGCCAGAAGCGGTGTTAATCACGTTATCGATCTACGGTCTCGGCTCGAACGCGCGGCGGTAGTGCATCCATTCGCGGTTAGCGTGCTGCCGCTATACGGGGAAGATGAACTGCCGCCGAAGGGTGGAAGCATTGAGGAGGTCTATCGTGGTCTTCTCTCCCGAGCGGGTCACCGAATAGCCGACGCGGCGGCAGTCGTCGCTCGGAATTCTGGTGTGAGTTTGGTGCACTGCCGAATTGGCAAAGACCGCACAGGGCTGGTGATCGCTCTGATTGCTCTTGCTGCAGGAATGTCAGAATCTACGGTGCTCGCCGATTACGCACTCTCGCAAGAGGAGGTGCGGAAGCACACTGCTGACCAGGTGCATCGACAGCTTCAGGATCTCCATCTGGATGACGTGGCGATGGAGCGCGCCCGCGAGTTGCATTTGGATAGCCCTCCGGAGGTACTGAAAAATGCTTTGGACTGGCTGCGCACGCATTTCTGCGGTGTGGAGGAGTATCTCGTGCAGCACGGATTGCAAGAAGACGATCTCGAGAAGCTCCGCGAAAAGTATCTTGGTGAAATTCCGACGAAGTTGACGGCACACGGTCGGGAGCACCTGCGATGAATGCGCCTCTGCAAGACGTCGTGGGCTCGATCGCTGTACGACGCGTTCTCGTGCAACTGAGTGATGTGCACTATGTCGGGGACGGCCGGTTGTTCGGTGGGCTTTCCCTGCGCAATATATTCACCCAAGTCCGGGCCATTCTTGAACTGCCACAGTATACGCCTGAAGCGATAGTGGTGACCGGCGATCTCGTACATCGCGGCACGCAAGCTTCATACCGGGACCTTCAACGGGAATTCGAATTGCTTCGAGTTGCGTTCGCCGTTCCTATCGTTGTCACGTTCGGCAACCACGACGACATGGAGCGTGCGGGCGCAGTTTTCCCGACGACGCAAATTGCTTATACAGAAACCCACCGGATCGTCAGCTTTGACAATTCGGATCCGGAAATTACGCCGCAACAAGAGCGTTGGTTGTCCGATCAACTGGCTCAGCCGTATCGTTCCGGGACGATTCTTGCCTTTCATCACTCTCCGCTGCCCTCGCTCGTGCCAATCCTCCAGAGGCGTGGAATGGAGAACAGGGGTGCACTCGCCCGTGTTGTCGAGAACTCCGACGTCATTCAGATCCTCACTGGGCACTACCACCATGCAATGGCGGGTACCTTCGCCGGTGTCCCCTGCTGGAGTTCTCCAGCTTTGTCGACACAGCAGATCATGGCACCGCAGCTCGCTGAAGTCGACCATGGAGGCGGAAGCGGGTTCTCCGTTGTCGAGCTGAGCGAGTTCGGCCCTATTACTACGCCGATCTGGCTCGACATCGAGCAGTCTGAGTCCGATAGCAGGTCAGCGAAGACCATCGCGAGTACATAACGAAGTGGCGCAACTGAATACCTAGTCAATCAAAGGAGAAGCAATGAAGCACAAATCCAAAATCATAGTCGGCATCGTCGCCGGCACTCTGGCCCTGTCGGCTTGTGGCGGCGGGTCAGAGCCCAGTGGGGACGGCCCAAGCGGCTCGCTAACGCTGTACACTTCGGAGCCGCAGGAGAAGATCGACGAGATTATCAGTGCGTTCAACGAGCACCACCCTGACGTCGCCGTCGAGGTATTCCGTGCGGGAACTGGTGATCTCACTGCTCGTGTTGAGACAGAGATCACGGCAGAAGGCAGTCCGCAGGCGGATGTGTTCCTCGCGGCAGATGTTCCGACCTTCGAAGGTTATGTTGAACGTGACCTCTTCCTGCAATACACCCCTGAAGATGTCGAATCACTGCTCCCGGAGGTCGTAGACGAGGACGGATATTACGTCGGTACGCGTGTCATTCCAACGGTGATCGCTTACAACACGAATTCGATCGATGCCCCTCCCGCGTCGTGGGATGAGCTGACCGACCCTCAGTACCGCGATCAATTGGTCATGCCGAATCCGGATGTCTCGGGAGCTGCGGCCTTCAACGCGGCAGTGTGGTTGGATCATGAAGATCTGGGCGTCGAGTGGTTGACGGATCTTGCGGATAACAATCCGGTGATCGCAGACAGCAACGGTCCGGTCGCGCAGTCCGTCGCATCGGGAGCGCAGCCGGTCGGCATCGTCGTCGACTACCTGGTTCGTGATCTCGCGGAAGCGGGATCCCCGATCGCCGTCAGCTATCCGGCCGAAGGCGTACCGTACGTATCGCAGCCGGTCGGCATCTTCGCCAACACCGAAGAAGAAGAGCTGTCGCAGTTGTTCGTCGACTTCCTTGTCAGCGCGGAGGGGCAGGAGCTGGCCGTCGAGCAGGCGTACCTCCCTGTCCGTGACGATGTGGGTACGCCGGAGGGCGCACCCGCAATGGAGGAAATCGAGCTGCTCAACCCTGATCTGGAACACATCGCCAGTATCAGAGAAGACGCCGTTGCCACGTTTAATGAACTCTTCAACTAATACGGCGTCTCACGGACGGGGCCTGCCGCCCAAATGGCAGGCCCCCTCCGGCCCCGTGTTCAAGCGGCTCACCGCCAGCGGCGTCCCCTATGTGCGGTTCGGCGTGTGGTGTTCTGTCGCAGCGCTGATCATCGTGCCGCTCACCGCGGTAGTGGCCTTGGCGATCAGCGGAAACAGGTGGGATACCCTCTGGACGACCGAGACCTTCAACGCAGGTATCAATTCGCTCGTTTCGGCGGGCCTGTCGGCCGTGTTCGCGGTTGTCATCGGGACTGTTCTTGCGCTCCTGCTTGATCGAACGAATTTACCGGGCAGGGGCATCCTCCGGATCTTCCTGTTGAGCCCTCTGCTGGTTCCGCCTTTCGTCGGGGCTATTGCTTGGCTGGGACTGTTCGGACCTGGCGGGCAGATCAACCACTTCTGGAGCCAGGTGTTCGGTTCGCCACTTTGGAATATGTATGGAGGGGCCGGCGTCGTATTCCTGCTCACCGTCCATTCGTATCCGCTGGCATATCTGATCATCGGAGCGGCCCTGCGTCGTGTGCCGGGCGATCTTGAACAGGCCGCGCAGATCAGCGGCGCTAATCCTTGGCGCGCTGTGACGAAGATAACGATGCCGCTGGTGCGCCCCGCTCAGATCTCAGCGTTCACCCTCATCGCTGTGCAAAACCTTGCGGACTTCGGGATACCAGCGATCATCGGAACCCCGGGGGGATATCAAACCCTTGCGACGATGATCTATCGCTACATTCAGTCCGGTACCGTCTCCGAGCCGTTGCAGGTGGTATCGACGATCGGAGCACTCTTGTTGCTCCTGGCTATCATCGGGGTGCTGCTGGAGTACCGCGCCAGCGGGCGTTCGATGGGTCTGGAAGGACCCTCTGCTCCGCAGCAGACTCTGGATCTGAGTACGTGGAAGCACGTCGTCGGATTCATCTCCTGGACCGTCGGACTCGCTATCACGGTGCTGCCCTTGCTGGCGCTTGCAGTGCAGAGTTTCCTGTCGGCACCGGGACAGCCACTGCGCTGGGAGAACCTGACTCTCAACTCTATGATGCGAGCTCTCACAGCGAACACAACGATCGTCGGGGCCTACAACTCTATCTTCCTGGCAGCGTCTGCTGCGCTAATCTGCGGTGTGATCGGCGGACTCGTTTCAGTACTGCTGACGCGTACTCTCTCACGAACGAACGTGCCCCTCAGGATTGTTGTGATGCTGCCGCAGGCTGTACCCGGCCTCATTCTGGCTGTCGGTTGGCTGTTGATCGGTCCCGCTCTGGGCCTGTTCAACACGATCTGGCTCATTCTCTGCGCCTATGTCATGGGTTTCATCGCGCTAGTCGTGCAGACGGTCAACGCGCCCCTGCGCTCTATACCCGTGGCGCTCGAAGAGGCGGCTCGGATATCCGGTGCTGGCGGTCTCAGAACGCTCATCACCATCTCGTGGCGTATGGCCATGCCGGCAATTTTTACCGGCATGATGCTGGTCCTCCTAACATCGGTGCGCGAACTGACGATTTCCGTGCTGTTACTGGCGCCGGGTTCGCAAACGCTGGGAGTCGCGATCTTCAATCTTCAGCAAGCCGGCGATTACAACGCCGCAAGTGCACTTTCTCTCATTGTGGTCGTGCTTGGACTCTTTGGCTTGAGTCTCACGATCAGAACCAAATCAAGATCCTAGGAGTCGAGGCTATGACTGAAGTACTCTCACTGGAAGATGTCGAGCTGACCTATCCGAACGGCAAAATCGGATTGGAGAAGTTGAACCTGACTGCCAAGAAAGGCGAGTTGATTGCCGTCATCGGTCCATCCGGTTCCGGCAAGACCACACTATTGCGTGCGGTGGCAGGATTCCTGAACCCTTCGGAGGGTTCGATTACCATCAATGGCGAAGTTATGTATCGTCGCGGCCAGTCGACTGTCCCGACGGAGAAGCGTAAGCTGGGCATGGTCTTCCAGCAGCATGCGATCTGGCCGCACATGTCGGTGGCTCAGAATGTGAGCTACCCGCTTCGTCTCGCTGGGGTGGCGAGGTCTCAACGTGCGCAGCGGGTTGACGAGATCTTGGAGATGGTCGGGCTGGACGGCTTTGGGGAGCGCGACCCGGCAACACTTTCGGGTGGACAACGTCAACGCGTCGCTCTGGCCCGCGCTCTCGTCAATTCACCGCGGTTGCTGTTGCTGGACGAAGCACTGAGTGCGCTTGATGAACCGCTTCGAGACACGCTGCGTCTCGAACTACGATCGCTCGCAAGCACGCTCGGATTGACAATGCTGCATGTGACTCACGATCGTAACGAAGCAATTGCACTTGCTGACCGCATGCTCGTTCTCGACAAGGGCGAGGTAATGCAGCTTGGTACCCCTGCGGAGTTGCTGGACAATCCGGCGAACCCGTTCATCGCGGGTTTTCTGTCCGACGCGACGCTCATTCGCGGCGGGGTGAAGGACGGCCTGTTCCAGTCCGTCGAGCACGACTTGCGCTACGCGGTATCGGGCGAGCCTGACGGTGACGGCACTCTAGTGATCTTGCCCAGCGATATTGCGATCGACGAATCGGGAGCCGAATCGAAACAGGTCACGATCGTCTCGTCGCTGTTCGGCCGTGATCACAATGAAGTCGTACTTGACTGGGGTGGTGTAAGGATGCGGAGCCGGTACAGCGGTGTGATGCATCGGGAGGGGGACACCGTTTCGGCCAGGATCACGCAGGCGCGATTCTATCCGGCGAAGGATTACTCGACGCCCGGTACATGAATCTGGGTCACGGGGCAGTCGATCCTCGTGGAGGTGCCTGCCCTGGCAATGATGCGGCACCGACGCGGAGGCTGGAAGATCGGCGCATTCCGCAGCCGATCGAGGCCGAAATGCCTTCGGAGGGCGCCGTACGAATTACAACGACGAGAGCTGAGAAATGAGGCTGAACAAATGATTATTGCTCTTAGCGTCACAGCTGCCTTCTTCTCGCTCATGCACGGCCTCAATACCGGCGCTTCACTCCTGGCGATGAGTTTGAATATTCGAGGGCTGAACCTCGGCGGTGCGCTCACCATCATGACGCTCGGTGTCGCTATAGCCCCCTTTCTTTTCGGATGGGGGGTAGCGAACACACTCGCACATGATCTCGTGCCGTTCGGCGGCGAGCAGGGGCCGAGAGGCATGCTGGTCGCCGTGCTGGTGACGATTGCGGTGATTCTGCTGCTGAGCTGGGCCAGGGTTCCGAGCAGTCTCACCATCGCGCTTGTGGGGGCGATCGCGGGCTATGGCTTCGTCGCGATCGGCATCGTGGACTGGGGTGCCATCGCGAAAGTTCTGGTGGTCATGTTCATCGCGCCCATCGCCAGTGGTTTCATCGCATATCTCATATCAAGACTGTTACTCCCGTTGCTGCCGCTCGGGAGTGTTCGCAAGTATCTTGAGACCGGTCACTTGATCGCTTTCGCGCTGCTTTCCCTTGCCTACGGGTCCAATGACGCGCAAAAGATGCTTGCCGTGGCCATGATCGCCCTCGGAATAGGTGGCACCGCTGGCATAACGGAACTGTGGTGGGTGATCGTGATCTGCGCTCTCCTGTTCGGACTGGGGAGTCGGCTCGGCGTCGCGAGAATGTCTAAGACCATTTCGACTGGAGTACTGCCGGCGGCTCCAACAGACATGGTCGTAACCGAAGTGTCCACATCGGTCGCCATGCTCGTCAGCACTGGGATCGGCTCGCCAGTGGGCCTGGCGCAAACGATGTCAGGTTCGCTCATCGGCGCGGGCCTGTCTCAAGGGTATGGACGCATTCGTTGGCAGGAAGTATCAAAAATTCTCATCGCCTGGCTGGTGACGCTTCCGGTCACCTTCGGCCTGGCGAGTCTGATTGGAGTGATGGCGCAATGATTCGACCCATCAAACGAGTACGAAAATATGCCCTGCGAGGCCAAAAGGGATTGCTGTATGGATTTAGGGATCAGTTTGAGTGCTCCAAGGACGGT
>DXDC01000431.1 GCA_019115685.1 Candidatus Agrococcus pullicola | reverse complement strand
GGCTCCGAGGCATCCGGAGGTGTTCGACGCGGCAATCGCAGAAGTTCCCGACAGCATGGTCACCGAGCAGTTGCTCACGATGCCCTCCCGCATCCGCACGTTCGCCGAAGGCTTTGTGCATCGAGTGCACGCTGAGGACCTGAGCCTGCACGCGCTGCCCCGCTCCGAGGGGCACACAGCCGTCAGTCAGTCCCCCGCGCGGATCTGGAAGCAGGGCGAATGGCGTAACGGGAGGTGGGTCACCGGTCGATACCTCGGCCGGGTCACACGCTGAACGAGAGCACCGGGCTGGCGCTCCGACTTCTCCTCAGGAGTGACGGGAAAGCTCGGTCTGCCATTCGGCTCGGCTCCGTACGGTTCACTACGTCCTTCGAACGGTTCGGCATAGGCGAGCGCGGACTCAAACCCGAAGGACCGAGCTTTTGCCAATCGCGCACCAAAGACTGACCGATGGGCCGTTTTTCCTGAAACCAGCGTTGTCCGTACACAGACGATGGCCGACGGCAGAATTACCCCAAACGTCGTGCGAACGCGGCGTGAACGTCGAACGCCATCTCGTCTTCCTCGCGGGCATCCACTTCCGACAGCGAAGGCGCGACCGTTGGTGCGGCATCCGGACGTCGAGCGGCCTTCCGCACCGGCGCTGAGTGGGACGCACCGGTTGCGTGCGACGGATAGCTTGTGGATGCCGCGATTCGGCTGTCGAGTTCGTCGACGCCCATGAGGTCATTGAATGACTCCTGCGTGCGCAACGACTTGCTCTGTTCGGAGACCTCGCGTCGAATCGCCTCTTGGATCCGCTCTGCCATAGTGGCCGCGTATTCTTCGCGACTCCGGGCCGCAGAGCGCTGGGGCGGTACGTTCCTCGGCGTCCAGGACCGCGAGCGCATGTGCTCCTCGGTTTCTTCCTGCTGTTCGGAGGCGCGCTGTGCGTGCTGCTCTGCATCCTTCCGCTCCGCCTCGGCCTTCGCTTCGACGACGCCGGTCTCGCGCAGGACGCTGTCGGTCTCACGCCGTGCCGCGCTCGCAACGCGGGAAACTTGCCGAGACGATCGATTGACCATGACCAAGCCCGCAATTGCGACCAGCAGCAGTGCGCCCGCCGCGAGCGCCATCACCCAGAGGCCCGGCAGCAGTATGCCCGCCGCGAGCCCCGTGAGCGCAGCCGCTGCCGTCATCGTGCACGCCAGTTTCGTTCGACGCAATCGCGCCATTCGAGTGGTGGAGCTTCGCACGACCACTTTGACCTCCCGCTCAATCTTCTTAATCTGCTCGTCGATCTCGCGCGCCTTCGCAACGGCGTCAGCGCGCGCACGAGCCTCCCGGAGCCGCACTTCCTTCTCCATGAGCTTGCGCGTCCGGGCAATGTCCTTCGCCCTCAGGTCGAACTCCAACGCTTTACCGGCCTCAGTGGTTTCCGAGAGCGCACGCAGTGTTCGCTGCAGCCTCGCGGCCTCGATCTCGGCGGTACTCAACTCGCGACGCTTCGCCCACACGGGCACCAAATACGCGAGCCAGACAATCGCGGCGAGCACGAAAACAGCGCTTGTGCCGAGCCCCGCGGTGAAGTCCATGCTGAGCACGGTACTTCGCTAACCGCGCCTGGCCTGGAGGCGCACCGCCACAAGTCGAAGATGAAATTTTTTAATGTCAGTTGTCCGTGCTAGGCGTCGGTTGCTGGGTGCCGATAGGCAGCTGATACACCCGTCGGTCGAACTCGGGAACCCGTCCGTTCAGCCACCGCTGCAACACCGGCTCCGCGAGCTCCTCCCTGACGAGCGCGAAGCACAGGTGATCTCTCCAGTCGCCGTCGATGAAGATGAACCGTTTCCTGAACCCCTCGTACCGGAATCCGAGTTTCTCCACGACGCGCAACGAAGCGAGGTTCTCCGGCCGGATGCACACTTCGATGCGATGCAGGCGACCGTCGGAGAGCGCGTAGTCGGTCACAAGCGCCGTCGCGGTCGGCGTTACCTGCTCGCCCGCGAAGCGTTCCGCAACCCAATAGCCGAGCATCCCACCCTGGACTGCGCCCCAGGTAATGCCGGAAACATTGAGTTGTCCCGCGAACTCTCCGTCGACCTCAATCGCGAACGGCATGCCCGTGCCCGCCCTCGCACCCTCCAACAGCCCCCGGATCGTCCCTTTCGCATCGAACGACGTGGGTGGTCGCGTGCCGGGCAATTGCGCTTCCCACTGCTGCAGCCACTCACGGTTGCCGTTCAACTCCCGTTCCAGAGCCCGCGCATCCCGCATCCGGATCGGACGCACGGCAACACGGCCGTGCGTCAACCGCGGAGCGAAATCGAACATGACTTGAGCCTACGCCCATAGGATTGCTGCATGACCGAGCAAGTTGACCCCGTCGCCCAGAAACGAGCCTTGCGACAGATGGTTCGCGACGGCCGACGATCCCGCGGAGTCGACGGAGCACAGGCGGCGTCTTCCGCCATCACCCAGCACTTGATCGAGATAACGCGGGAACACGAGGCCACAACAGTGGCCACATACCTTTCGACACCCGACGAGCCGGCCACCCGACCGTACCTCGACTGGGCTATGCAGAACGGCATCCGCGTCCTCCTGCCCATCAGCCGCATGGACGGGCTCATGGACTGGGCGGAATACGACGAAACAGAGATCGAAGGCGACTTCGGTGTTCCGGAACCGGGCGGCGACGTGCTGCCGCCGATCGCGATTGAGGAGGCCGACCTCATCATCTTGCCCGCCTCCGCTGTCGATCGCGAAGGGATGCGCATGGGCTGGGGCCGCGGCTTCTTTGACAAGCTACTGGGGTCGATGGAACACTTACCACCGGCCTATGCCCTCGTTTACGACGAAGAATTCCTACCCAGTGTCCCGAGTGAACCGCACGATCATCCCGTCGTAGGCGTCGTAACCCCCTCCGGCATCCATCGAATCGAGACGAATTAATGCCCATCTATGCGTACTCCTGCCGCGACTGCGGCCGCAGCTTCGACATCCGCCAGGAGTTCAGTGACGCCAGCCTCACCGTCTGCGACGCCTGCGGTGGGACGCTGCGCAAGCAGTTCGGCTCGATCGGCGTTACGTTCAACGGTCCGGGCTTCTACCGCACCGATTCGAGACCGTCGAGCACGTCGAGCACCAAGCCCACAAAGAATGAATCGTCGAGTGGTGCCTCCGGCAGCAGTGACTCGTCGACTGCGACATCGACGAAAACCGCGGCTTCGGCAACTTCCTCTTCCGGTTCGACCGGATCCGAGTAATCTCGAAGTCATAGAGAAAGGGGCACCTATGAGGGGCTTCAAAGCATTCATAATGCAGGGCAACGTGATCGATCTCGCGGTCGCCGTTGTCATCGGTGGAGCGTTCGGCGCCATCGTCGACGCGTTCGTCACGGGCGTCATCGAGCCGTTGATCGCCATGGTCGGTGGCTTCGACGACATCGAAGACGTCACGGCGGGCCCGATCCTCATCGGTCTTGTGATCGCTGCGGTCATCCGTTTCATCCTCGTGGCAGCAGTCGTGTACTTCGTGCTGGTGCTGCCGATTCAGAAGATGCGCGAGGCGGCCGACCGTCGCCGCGGTATCGTGCCGGAAGAGGAGCCGGAGACACCCGAGCAGATCCTGCAGGACATCCGTGAGCTCCTGAAGGCCCAGCAGGGCGGCCAGGCCGGCTAGCACGCAACGCCTTCGGCGGGACTTCAGCCCCAATGGGGAGGCTTGTCCTGCCGGAGGCGTTCGTCATTCTCATCGGATTCTTCCCGCTGCTCAGCATCGGGTTCGCCGATGTATCCGGGCGTCGGCTCCGTCGTGACTCGGCGACCCCTGCGGCGGATACGCGGCTCGGCAGCGCCAGACCGCTCCCCGTCGCCCTCGAGCCGGCGGCCGGTGCCCTCTTCTCGGTCAGTGCTCACCGTGCATCGACGCCGACCAATTCGGCAACGCGAGCCGCGACGGCCTCCGGGTCGGTGAACAATTCGAACGCGTGAACTCGCATCGTATGCCAACCCAGTCGGCGAAGCATCTCCGGCTCCACACGCAGTTTGTGTCGGAGCGAGTCATCGCTGGCTTCATGATCGCTGAGCACCGCGGCGCAGACTCCCCCGTTCGCCACCACGAGCGGCAGACCGCGATAGTTCAGGGTGACTTCCAGCCCGAACGCGGCGAGCCGATCGGCAAGATCCGTCATGAGCGGATCGCTCTCACCCGGCTCGATGGCGAGCTGCGGCGTGGCGATTTCCAGCAGGATCTCCCGCAGCTGCGCCGCCCCGTGCTCGACGCTATCGGGGTCGAGCTGGGCCGCATCGAACGAGGTCACGACGGTGAGGGCACGCCGGGCCCTCGTCAGCGCGATCGCCAACAGCTGTTCGCCTCCCTCTCTGCCGAGGGGCCCGAAGTCAACGTTCTTGCTGTACTTGGAGCGACCGTACCCGACCGAGAAGATCACCCGATCCCTCGACAGCGCCATCGCGTGCGTCAGGTCGGCGATGACGAAGGGCTCATCCGTCTCGGTCGAGATAAAGTCTGCGATCGACGGATTCTGCCCGAGCTGCTGCACGAGTGCCTGTTGCAGCCGCGCCTCGTGTCGCTCGTTGCCCGTGACGACCATGAGCGACTCGTTCGGTCGTGACCTCGCGTGCTGCGCAACGAGGGAGAGCACCTTGTCGATCTCGGCGTCCGGGCTCTCGATCTCGGCGGCGCCGGGCTTCGGCAGTCCCCACGCGTCTTCGACCATCTCGACCGCGACGGACGGATGCCCGAGATACGTCCCCGCCCACGGCAGCGATTCGATGGCGCCATCGTAGAAACGCTCGTTGATGAGACCGAGCAGGTCGTGCCCGCCGGTGCGGAAGGTGCGCGACAGCTCGAGCGTCGGCAGCAACTCCATGAGTCGCGACAGCGCGGACTCGTCACCCAACTCGCCGGGCTCGGG
>DXDC01000430.1 GCA_019115685.1 Candidatus Agrococcus pullicola | reverse complement strand
CCACAGCCCACAACCTTCAGGATGTCACCGTTGAGATCCCGCTCGAAGTCCTCACCGTGGTGACCGGGGTCGCGGGTTCCGGGAAGAGCACCCTCGCCGCCCAAATCCTCCCAGCTCAACACCCGCAGTTTGTCGTCATCGGGCAAGAACCACTCCGTGGCGGGAACCGGTCAACCTCCGCCACCGTACTGGGAATCGCCGACCCCATCCGCCGTGAGTTCGCTCGCGCCAACCATATGGCACCGTCGTGGTTCAGCCCCAACGCAAAAGGTGCGTGTCCGGTCTGCAAGGGCAAAGGCTTAATCACTACCGACCTCGCGTTCCTCGATGACGTGAGCACACCCTGCGAGGCGTGCGGCGGGACCAGGTTCAATCCTCAGGCGCTCTCCGCCCAGTTCAAGGGACACTCGATTGCTGACGTCCTTGCAATGAACGCCTCCCAGTCCCTCGACCTGTTCAGGTCTGTCCGCGACATCACGACACCGCTGGGATGGCTGGAAGACGTCGGGCTGGGGTACCTCAGCATCGGACAAACGACGAACACACTATCCGGAGGCGAACGCCAGCGACTCCTGCTCGCCAAACACCTCAGCGACACTCCCGAACCCTCGAGATTGCGGCTCGTGTTCGACGAACCGACCGCCGGACTCCACGGCTCCGACACCGACAGACTCCTCCGACTCTTCGACCGGCTCGTGGACGAGGGAGCCACCATCACCGTCATCGAACACAACCAACGGGTCGTCGCTCACGCTGACTACATCATCGACATTGGCCCCGGCGCAGGAGAACGAGGAGGCACCGTCGTCTACCACGGACCCCCACAGGGCCTCCTCACCGCAAGCGATTCAATCACCGGGAAGTATCTGCAGTCCACTCACCCCACACTGAACACCTCGAAGCGACTATGACGACGCTCAGTGAAGGGTCGCAAAGCCACGTTTGATCGGCGATACCGTTCTGACCTGATTCCTCCTCCCGCACGGTATTCGATGCTTGCCGAAGAGGTCGATCCATGAGCAGGAAAGCTCGGGATCGCATCAAAGCCTGAACCAGCGTCTGGCTTGACAAGAAGGCTGATATTTCGCGTCCAACGGCGGACAGCGGAGACCCCGACCGCGCCCGGCACAGTGCGGCATGCAGGGCACCTACCGGCTTTGGGTGCTGATGGCGCACCTCCCTTGTGGGAGGCGTCACCGTGGACGAACACACCTCACCCGCTACCCACGATGCTGCGGGAACGACTGGCTCGACCAGCGGCGGTTACGAGAGCCCAGAAGGTCTACGTTCCCTACTAACTCGACTACACGATTCCGGGCCGGGCGCTTGGCGGGGTGACCGTGAAGCAGCCGAACTCATGCGCTACACCGCCACGAAGTACCGGCCACTCGCACGTAAGCACGGGCTGGATGCCTGGGCGGTCGCGTCCGCCGCGTTCGAGGTGATGCTCGCCCCTTCAACGCGTAACGCGGGCAACCCTTGGGCGGTGGTGACGCGTGCTGTGCAGATCACCTGTCACGCGGAGACTCGCGCTGCTGGGATGCTGACCTCTGCCAGCAAAGTACGCCACGCCTCTCGGATGGCCGGGTTCCATGATGCGGTGCGGTTCGCCGAGCGGGAGCGGCTGGCCGACTACCATCCCGCTTTCACGCACCGCGACGACGACCCGGACGAGAGCGAGCGTGAGGCGCGAGTGGCCGCTTTGCTGTCTGCCACGGTCGCGCTGTTCGAGTCTGCGGGTTGGGATGCTGCGCTCGTTGCCGAGTGCGTCGAGCATGTGGCCTACCGGCTTGCCGATCTCTCCTCGCGTCAGCGAGGGGTCGAGGTGCTGCGCCGTGACCGCACGATCCCAATGCTGCTCGGTCTGCCGCCCCGGTCGTGGTCTGCGCTGTTGCGGATCACACTCGGGCATCCCGACCTGAAGCACGCGGGCACGCCGATGGGTGATGGTGTGCTGCTGCGATTACTGAACGGCGAAACGCTGGACGCTCTGTGCAACGATCAGGCGCTGATGAAGATGATCCGCACCGCCAACCCCGACAAGCACGCCGCGCCTTGATTTGGGGGTGGGGCTCCGCACCTAACGGTATGAGCACCCGCACCGTTACCCCCACTGACACCTCCACCGCCCCTGAGCCGTCGCCTAACTCCACGCTCGGCGCTCAGCTTGCCGCCGCCTCGCGGCGCGCGCAGGGCTTCACCACCGTCGTAGATGATCCAGCCGTGCTGACTCGGCTGCGCGGACTCTGCAACGCTCCGCGCCCCATGCGTGTACCCGTCGCCGAGCAACGCGAAGGCCCCGCACCCTGACATGCTTTCGTAGCCAGGAACGCGGGGCCGGTCACGCATCGTCGGGGCTATGCGCGCCAGATGAACTCGACCCGGCGTGCGAGCACTGCCGCGCGGTGCGCGTCTCGGCGCACGTGGAAGTCCTCGGTGCTCTCGTTGCGGCGCTTGGGGACAGCGGTCATCATGTCTGCGGGGTGAGCGTGCACGAGTACCGCTTGCAGGATCAGGCTCGCGGCCTGGTACTGCCACATCGGGGTACGCCCCTTCCACTCAGCCGCAACCGTGGTCATGTCGATGTTGAGCCCTGCGTGCTGCTCGGGCATCGTCGCCGCATGCTCGCGGCGGGTCGACTCGATCCGCTCCGCAATCCTCGCACGTTGCCGCACCCACATGGTCTTGTCGATCAGGCCGTCGTAGTAATCATCATCCAGCCTCGCCAAGCGTTCCCTATCCGCGTCGAGCGTCGCCGCGAGCCCGACCCTGGCCGCAAGGTCTCTGCCGGAGGTTCGGTGTTTCGTGGGGTGGAGGGTGATCTGCTCGAACGTCGCACGCACTGCTTCCTCCACGAGCTTCTCGATTTCGGCAGAGCGGATCGAACGGGTGCACCCGCCTGGGGTCGGCTGGATGCACTGGTACACGCCGCCCCGGTGAATCATCGCCGTCCCGCACAGTGAGCAGCGAATCAACCCCGAGAACGGGTACATCCGCACCGCCGAACCACTTCCGGGTTGGTGGAAGTTCCGGGCCTTCTTCCTGGCATCGAGTACGTCGGAGACTTGCTGCCAGGTGTCCTCGTCAACAATCGCGGGCCACGCCGCTTTCACCTGCATTTTCGAGGTTCGCGCGCGGCTCCCGTCCGGCATGACGGGCCGGTACTCGCGCACGCCCTTGTTGGAGGGGTTGTAGAGCACCATCTTGAGCGTCCGATCCGACCACCTGCATCCGTGGGTGGTGAGGATGCCGCGCTCGTTCCACTCCTTCCGTATTCGGTACAGGGAGTCACCGGCGAGCACCCGCTGGTACATCTCGACCACCAGCGGCCCCGTCACCGGATCAATCGTGAGCGCGCCTGCCTCGGCCCGGTATCCGAACGGCACCCGGCCGCCGTGCCAGGCACCCTCGATGGCCTGCTGTTTCGCTGCCCGTGCGACACGACGGGCAGTATCCGCCGATGACTTGTTCGCCATCGCGACCAGCACCCTGGCCATCGCCACATCAGAATCCGTATCCAACCGGAGCGAGCCGGTCACGGAGCGGACGGTGAACCCGCCGAGCACCTTCGCGTCGATGAGGTCTTCCAAATCTCTCGGGTCGCGCACCGCCCGATCCAAGTCATACGCGACCATCACCTGCGCCTGGCCGTCCGCGAGATTCTTGAGCATGGCGCGGAACTGCGGGCGAACAACCCGCCGCACCCGCTCACCCGAAGAGAGTGTGATCGTGCGCTGCTTGAACGCCGACGTGTCGTTTTCTCGGAATACGGCTGCGACTTCCCAGCCGTGGGCTTCGGCGTAGGCGCGGCAGTCGACCTCTTGCCGATCCACGCCGCGTTCGGTGCCCTCGGGGTCGTCACTGATCCTGACGTACACCACCGCCCGCAACGCTTCCGTGGTCTGTTCCTGCTGTTCGTGGCCCATCTCTCGGCCCCACCTTCCTACTCGTGTGAGAGGTAGGTGCGTTTACAGAACCTCGGCTACGCCGTCACGGCACACCGGGCTCAAGGAATCACGACTGACACCGCGCATACAGTTGTGACTGCGACAACGACACGGGAGAACTTCTACGTCGCGATGACCCGTGGCCGCAACGCCAACCACGCTTATGTCGCCGTGGACCGACCTGATGATGCTCACAGTCAGCCCCATCCAGGCGATAACGCCGATGCCACTGCCAGGTCCGTGCTCTATGGAGTTATGCAACATGTCGGTGCTGAACTCTCCGTCCGCGAAACCATCACGGCGGAGCAGGAACTGTGGGGCTCGATCGCGCAGCTCGTGGCGGAGTACGAGACGATCGCGCAAGCCGCCCAATACGACCGCTGGGCGACCTTGCTACATGCGAGTGGCCTCACACCTGAACAGGCTGAAGACGTGCTTGCGTCCGATGCGTATGGTGCACTATCGGCGGAGTTACGACGAGCGGAAGCGAATCACCACGATGTGGATCGGCTCCTGCCACGCCTCGTACAGGCACGCAGAGTTGAGGATGCCGATGACATCGCCTCGGTACTGCACGCTCGACTCGCAAAAGCCACTGCTCGTCCAGCAGGGTCAGGACGGACGCGAAAACAGCCACGCTTGATCGCAGGACTTATCCCACACGCCGACGGAACCATGAGTCCAGAAATGCGGCAGGCACTCAATGAGCGACGCGAGCTGATCGAGCAACGCGCCGATACACTCGTTGACCACGCTGTCGATGAAGCAGCCGATTGGGTGCAGCCGCTCTTCCCACAACGTCAGAACGAGCACAAGATGACTGGTTGGCGGCGGCGTGCACGCGTCATCGCTGCCTACCGCGACCGGTACCAGGTCAGCAGCTGTGATCCACTTGGCCCAGTGCCTGAGCGCACTGCACAGAAGATTGACTATGCACGCGCGCACGCTGCCGTCACGCAACTCCGAGCATCCGTCGAGCAATCTCCACACCGTGAACAGCAGCGACAGGTCGATCGAGCCCTCGGACTCTGAGGCCGAGAAGGTCTTGGGCTTCCCTCCTGTCAGTGCTTCGTCGTATCTTGGTGAGAGAGGCGGATACTCCTTCCAACGCGCCACTTGTGGCAGACCTTCCAGGTCACTCTTCAACGCATCGCCTCGTCGGAGTTGTTTGTGCGATGGAGAGGAACGAGATCGTGATCCGCTTGCTTTGGACTGGAAGCGTCCTTACCCGAAATTTTCTGCGTCGGTACATGCCGACCAATATCCTGCTTGATGCGACCCGCACCCCACGCGGTCTCAAATGGGGTGTGCCAGTGATGCTGTTGGCGATCCCATATTTCTTGATCGCGGCAGTCCTGGTGCAAGTCATCAATGATGGTGGCCCGGCTTGGCTCAATGTGCTTGTCCTGTTGAGCATTTGGAACGGGCTCAAGATGTTGTGGATCGGTCCGTTGAGTCTGATGTTGCTTGCGCGTCTCCATGCCAACCGGCTCAAGGCCTGACCCAGAATTCAGCAGACAACCCAGCATACGTTTGGCGAAGCTGCTGAATATCGTGATTTAGAAACGGCGCGATGATCCGCGTCCTTATCTACACATCCATCTCAAGGCCAAACGATCCGTACTGCGATCGTTGATCTCGTGGGTTCCGTCAGAGATCACGGTGAGCTGAATGAGCGGCACGAGCACGTGCCGAGTATCTTTCCATACGGAACGCTTCGACGCTGAGTTGCGGCATCGAGCCGGAAGACGGCTGTTTCTCGGAAAGCGCCCGTACGTCGTTGGGGTTGGTCACGACACTGGCGATGCCCTGGGCAATGAGTCGATGCGGGCCATAACTCGTGGCACTTGTCACCGGCCCCGGAACCGCACCGACGCTGCGTCCCAGCGAGTGTGCCTGTTGAGCCACCAGCAGCGAGCCCGACCGTGAACCTGCTTCAACGATCGTCGTTGAACCAGAAAGTGCAGCTTCGATGCGGGCACGGGCCATGAACCGTGCTCGTGTCGGCGTGGCTCCCGGCGGCTGCTCGCTCACCAACAGTCCGACATCGCTCAC
>DXDC01000429.1 GCA_019115685.1 Candidatus Agrococcus pullicola | reverse complement strand
ACCTCGTGGCCATCTCACCGGCGGTCGGGCGCTTCGAGGCCTCCTGCATCAGCCACGGGATGAACAGGACGTAGCGCAGCCGGGTGTGCAGGGTGGAGGTGCCGGGGAACAGCGTGTCCGAGAAGGCGTCTCGGATCGCTCCGACGCCCAGGTCGTCGATCGTCGTCTCGTCGCGGAACTGGTCCACTGCTTCCATCATCCGTCGGCGCTGCTCGGCGTCGACGGCGAGCCAGGCGAAGGTGGAGGGCATGGTGTCCATGGTGCACCTTCGGGGCCGGGCCGTGGGCGGGAAAGTTCTTGCTGGAGTCTCAGGGAAATCGAAGAATTGTCAGATCGCCTCTATAGATTGATGAGTACTCGGCAACCCGCCGAGGCTGGGGAAGGGAACAGGAGAACGCCGTGGCATCGCTGCGCCAGGGGGTCGCATCCGCCGTGGATGCCGACGTGAGGCTCGCTCTGCAGAAGATGAGCACGGGATTCGTGCACCAGGCATTGAACGACGCAAAGGATCCGGCGTCGGCGGCCAGTGCAGCGCATGATGCGATGTCGCTTCAGGATGCTCCGTACGGCGTCCCGACCATCGGGGCAGGGCTGCCACGGGCCGCGAAACGTTCCGCCCCGGTGCCGACCACGGCGCCTGGCGAAGCTCCTTCGTCTGCCGCGCTCAAGGCGCCGGCGCCACCGGAGAGAAAGCCTCAGAAGCGTGCCCAGACCTCGAGGAGAACGCCGCCGACCAGTTCGGCACGTTCCTCGAACCCACGCCAGCCGACTCAGAACGCGCCTGCCATTCCTGCCCACTCCGTTCAGGTTCGCCGGCCCCGCACGGTCGCCGCATCTCCTGCGCTTCGCAGCGGCCCGTCCTCGCCGGCCAGTCCTGCGCCTGTGACGGCTCGGCCGAAGCCTGCTCCGCGAGTTCGGGACGAAGAGCTGCTTCCCAGCACCGAGGGGCTTCCTCTGATTCTTCGCAGGCATCCCTCTCTCGTCCTCAAGGAGGCGCGGGGGAAGTCAGCCTCAGCTCGGGAACAGATGATCACCACGACGCGCGCCGCGCTGAGCGCGCTCCACAAAGGTGCGTATCCGACGAAGGTGGCGCGTCCTGCGGGAGATCGTGCCCACGCGATCATCAAGGGCATCGAACGCATGCAGCTCACCTCCCCCGCCATCAAGAAGTCAACATCAACCAAGGGCAAGAAGGCGAAGAGGAAGAAGCTCAAGGGAGGTGTGACCATGTCCGGGGCGTCTTTGCGTCCCGAGATTCGCGCGCAGCTGGAAAGATCGCAGCGCGATGCCGCAGCGACCGCGCGGAGCCGAGACATCGACGCCGCGACTCAGCTTCCGCTGTCTCCGCGAAGTCCGATCTATCGCGGCTACGGGATTCCTGTGTCCGGCGGGCTGCCGTCGCTCGGGCGGAGGGGCTGAGGAGCCTCCGATCAACTGGCGCCACGCCTTGGGACGGCGAGCCGCGTGGGAGCGGTCCGTTCGGATGCGTGGTTACAGCTCATTGATGTTCGACCTCGCCTCTTCATGCGAGTCGTCAACTTCCTGGACTAAGGTCCGCCATACTGCACTTGAGATACACGCACCCTTGTGTCGTCACGCTACTGACCCAGATCAAAGGGACCACCTCGATGACTATTCATGACGCCCTGCGACAGATCAGCCGTGAAGCGGGAAAGAACTTTGCCAAAGAGTACTTCAAGGAGTCCGAGTCATTTCCGGGATCCAAGAACTACACGGGAGCCCACTTCGAGTCCATCGGTCACACCGCCACTCCGGATGACCAGGTGACTGCGACGGATCTCCTCGCAGTCCAAACCTTGTCGGTGAAGGTGCCCGCCCGTGCAGCGATCGGAATCCTTGAGACCTCGGCCTCGGAGGTCTCCAATCTCCTCAATCGTATCGACCCCGATCTCCACCTCGAGTCGATCGAGTCCGAAAAAGACTTCGATGTCCATCTCGGTGAGCAGTCGCCAGCACTCGAGCTCTGGCGTCTTCTCTGCCGCACCGGTCCCGGGCTGAAGAAATGGGGAGTCGGCCCGACGATCGCGAGCAAAATCATGGCCCGCAAACGACCGCACCTGATCCCCATCGAGGACTCCGTCGTCAACCGAGAGATCGGGTTGGGTTCTCAGAACTCGTGGCTAGTTTGGTGGGAAGAACTGCGCCAGGACGACTACCTCGTCGAGCGGGCAACCGAGGTGAGAGAACATGTCGGCCACTCGAAGCTGTCGACACTTCGCACCCTAGACATCGTGCTCTGGAAGTCCGGGGAACAGATCGAGGCGAGCGCGAAGAACAACTCGGAGTAGGCAGTTAACGGCTAGCACAAACAGTCGAGATGCCGCCAGCGCGCTCTTCGAAATTGATTTGCACCTGGCATCCCCGTCGAGGTTCCCCGAATTATGTGCTCCCGTCGAGCCCGGCGAGAACGATTGCGAGCTGGTACGCCCCGACGTCGGCACAGCGTGGTTCGAGCGCATGCGTCGCTTCCAGCAATGGCCCGATGCCGTCGTGGCATGGCTCAACGGTGAGGTCCCTGCAGAGGAAGCCTCGCACGACGGGCTCGAGTCCCGGATGCCGCGGATTTCCGAGAAGAATTTCGAACAGCGCAGCAGTCATCGGGGTCGCCGCAGGTGCCTCGTCGATTGCCTTGACGAATGCGTCCAGCCCCTCCCTATGCAGGTCGTCCATGCTGCGAATCGGGCAGCTGCTGTCGATGAGCTGGCGAGCGATGGTTCGTATGCGCAGTGCCAGATCGCGGTCTGGCACGGGCCCCTCGAGCCAGTCGGCGACAGCCTCGGCGGGGAGTTTCGCGAGAGTGTCCAGGTCGTCCGCCGCGTCGGGGTAGACGGAGAAGAAGCTTTCCGCCCAGGTCGGGGCGTCGAGAGTGCGTTCATCGCCCACTGCGGGGATGTCCTCGATGAGGACCGCAGTGAGCAGCACCGCGCCGAGCCCGTCCCCGGGCGTGACGAAGGACCGGTCGAAGTAGTCGTCTGGGAGTCCGGAGATCGCCTCAAGCAGTTCGCCGATGCCGTCGTCAGCCGACTCGGGACCGAAGATGTCGGTCGCGCTCGCCTCCACGCCCGGTCCCAACGTCGCCGCCTTCCATATCCGCAGGAACTCATAGCGGTGCGCGGGGTCGTCGTGTCGCTGGGCATGAGCGAGCAGCAGGTCCCGCGCCGTTTCGGAGCGACCGAGCTGAGCCTGTGCGAGCACGAGGTCGCCGATGGCGACCGTGCCGCTCACCTCAGCACGCCGCGGAATGCGGTGGAGCTGATTGAGGCTCGCGCACTGGGACGCGGGCGGGTGGGCCGCCCAGCCTGGTGACCACGCCGTCCTGCCGCGCCGGTGCGCGGATTCGAGCAGCTCGACCCGAGCCGTCGGTGCCGCCCCGTCCTGCAGGCGGCGCAAGTACTCGTCATACGGAGCCTCCGGCCATTCCTCCAGCACAGCGATCAGACACGAAACCCCGGCACTCGCGAGGCCGATCTCCGCGCGGAGTCGGAAACGCGGCTCGTTGGCGGTGGCCCATCCGCCAGCAGGTTCGTGGCCACGGAGCTGCTCCTGCATCGCATGCGCGACCTGCGGCGCAGCCGGACCTAGAGCCTCGAGAATGAACG
>DXDC01000428.1 GCA_019115685.1 Candidatus Agrococcus pullicola | reverse complement strand
GCTTCGTCACGCAGACCAAACGACACGTGAATGCGCTCGGTAGTGATCTCGCGGCGAACATCCCTGCCGGCAGCGCGATCGGACTGAATCTCGGTCAGCCCGATGCTCGGCTCTTCCTGCCCGAGATCATCGCCGCCGACGCGAACGCCTAGGACCGCTGCTTCGGGTTCTTCATCCGGGTCATCAATGTCGTGTTCGGGCGCCCGTGCGGTGACGTCTCTCGAGTTAGTGTGCCCCAGTGTCGGGGTTTCTGTTGTTGTGCGCTGAATGTATGGCTGTTGGCCCGACATTCGGCACAATCCATACATTCGGGACGCACGCGCCACCCTGTTCACACGAAGCTAGGGGTGTTCGACCTCGTCGTAACCGACGCACGTTGCGTACAGGTCAGTATTGCCGAGTGCCGGAGAGATCTGGCCGAGCGCCTCGATACCCGTGACCTGCGTTGTATCGATCGTGACTTCCACCGCGGGCGAGCGGCCGTAGGTGACGAAGGTGTAGGTGTTGCCTTCGGTGTGCACGTTGATCCAGTCGACGTCATCGACGGGCATGCACGTGTCGGTCGTCGGGCTCGGTTCGGGCACTCCGCAACGCATGACGACAGCGGCCGGTGAGCCCCACGCGCCCGTTCCCTGCGATGACGTTTGCCGCTTCGGCAGCGGCTCTTCGCCGGTGCCCATCTCCTCCGGCAGGTTCAAGACGACGGATGCGCACGCAGGGTCGATCGCGTTCTCTGCGGGCTCGACCGAGACGGTTCCAGCAGGGCCGCAGCCGGTCAGCACCATCGCGAGACCGATGCCGACGGCGGAAAGACCCAGGAGACGACGCACCATGCCTACCAGGCTACCCTCCTTCGTTTGTCAGCTTCTCGGTCGCCTGGCGATGGGGAAGCGTCGTTGCGGCGTGTCGTCGCCCAGCGACCGAGAAGTTTGCACGGACGGAGCAGCTGGGCGTGCGGTGAGATCGCGGTGCGGGGTTGCCCGAATCTAAGATGAACGTGTGGCTTCGATTGCGGAACTCGGCGAGCGCGGCGCGCTCGAGCGCTTCCTGCCGCATCTGACGCAGTCGGAAAACGTGCTGGTCGGCCCGGGAGACGACGCCGCCGTACTCCGCTCGGGCGGCGAACTCGTCGTCACGACCGACACCATGTTCGAGGGCGCCGACTTCAGGCACGACTGGTCGACATTCGCCGATCTCGGTACGAAAGCCGTCACGACCAACCTCACCGACATCGCTGCCATGGGTGCAACGCCGACAGGGCTCGTCATCGCACTCGGAGTGCCGGGCCGCATCGACGTGCGAAACCTCGAAGAATTCGCGAAGGCCGCGGATCGCACGCTGCAGAAACTCGCGCCCGGTGCTGGCGTCGTCGGTGGTGATCTCTCGACATCCGAGCGAACCGTGATCTCGGTCACCGCGTTCGGTGACATGCGGGGGCGAAGCCCCGTTCTGCGCAGCGGAGCGCGCGCCGACGACCGCATCGTCGTCGCTGGGGAGCTGGGAATGTCGGGTGCGGGCCTTGCGCTGCTGTCAGCGGGCGAGCATCCCGTCGACGAGTTGCGACGCAGGCACCCGCAGCGCATAGAGGCGCACGTTGCGCCGCTCGCCCCCGTGCATCTCGGCTCGGCACTCGCGGACGCGGGGGCGACATCCATGCTCGACGTCTCCGACGGGCTCGTGCTCGACGCGGGGCGTATAGCGAGAGCCTCTGGAGTCGAGTTGCGCTTCGACCGCGCTGCGCTGGAGGCGTTCGATGCGGATCTCGAGCACGTGCTGTACGGCGGGGAGGATCACGCGCTGCTCGCGACGCTGCCGCAGGAGGCGACGCTTCCGGATGGCGTCCTGGTCATCGGCGAAGTGCGTGAATCCGAAGCGGGCGTCACACTTGACGGCGAACCGGTGCAAGAACGCGGCTGGGACCCCTTCCGCCGCTGACGGGCTCATCCGCCCCGCGGTCCGCCCGCCCACGCCACCCCACCCCGACAGCCGGCACACTTCTCGGTCTATGCATGCCGACACGCCCGTATAGCGGGTTCATTCCATGTATAGACCGAGAAGTGTGCCCGGGGTGTTCGCAGGGTCAGCACTGCCTCGCGGGTGGGGCTGGTTGCGGGCTGGGCTGGTTGTCGGGGCGGGCTTACGTCGTCGGCGAGAGCCAGTGAATGACGGTGTCGCCGTACTTCTTCGAACGTTCGAGCTCAAGCCCGGGCACGTCGGGAGCCTCGGCTCGCTTCGACTGCTCTAGCACGACGACGGCGTCGCTGGAGAGCCTCGTAACGAGCAGCGACAGCGTCTCATGCAGAACATCGGCGTCGAGGTCGTAGGGCGGGTCGATGAGCACGAGATCGAAATGCGCTCCCGAATCTGCGAGGAATCGTTCGGCTCGCTGCGTCACGACCGTCGCCCGCGCCGCGCCGCGTGCAGCGACCGCGTTGGCATTGCGCTTCGCCACTGCAGCGGCCGGCTTCGCGCTGTCGACCAGTACGACGGATGCGGCGCCCCGACTGGCCGCTTCCAACCCGAGCGCGCCGGATCCGCAGAAGAGATCGAGTACATGCGCTTCTTCCAGCGCACCACGGGCATCGAGGGCTGCGAACAGTGCCTCTCGCACTCGCTCACTCGTGGGTCGGGTGCCGGCCGATGGAACTGCCAACGCCGTCTGCGCGGCGAGCCCTGCGATGATCCGAGTCACGACTCCATTTGATCACAGCGCGGGAAACGCGTCGTGGTCTCCGCGGTGACGTCGGATGCTGCGGCTACGCTGATGCTGTGGCTGAGGGCAGGGCATCGAGTGCGATTCCGATCATGGAGCGACCGCTTGGCTCGTTGCTGGCCGAATCCACCGTGAAGAAGTTCAAGAAGCACCTGAGCATCGAAACCGTCGGCGATCTCCTGTGGCATCT
Organism: Candidatus Agrococcus pullicola; assembly: GCA_019115685.1. GTDB lineage: Bacteria > Actinomycetota > Actinomycetes > Actinomycetales > Microbacteriaceae > Agrococcus > Agrococcus pullicola. The sequence goes on along the minus strand of DXDC01000428.1, from coordinate 1,300 downwards.
CCCGCGGAGGCATTATCGCCGCGGCGACCTCACTGACTTCAGCGAACTGAAGGTCGATGACTTCGTCACCGTTGCAGCACGTATCGCCAGTGTGCAGACGATCGATCCGCGTGAGCGGTACGGGCCTCGCGGTCGCAAGCCGTCTCGCACGGTCGTCACAATTTCCGACGGCGCGCGAACGCTCGACCTGGTGTTCTTCAATATGCCGAAGTGGCAGCGAGAGAAGTTGCGCGTGGGGGAGTCGGGGCTATTCTCCGGCACGGTCTCGAGCTTCAACAAGAAGTTGCAGCTCGCGCATCCCGAATGGGAGGTGTTCGATGATCTCGACGCATCCCAACAGCAGTCGTGGGCGACGGGGCTCGTACCCGTCTACCCGGCGAAGAAGGGGCTCACATCGATCGCCATCCGTGTGGCCGTCGGCAAGGTACTCGAGCAGATCGATGTCGATCGGATCCCGGAGCTCCTTCCGGATGCATTGCGTTCAGAGGAGGGATTGCTGCCGTTCGGACGAGCGCTGGCCGCCTATCACGTGCCCACGACCGAGGAGGAATTCGAAGCGGCGACCTCAAGTTTGAAGTGGCGGGAAGCCATGCTGCTGCAGACATACCTCGTGACGATGCGCGAATTCAACAAGCAGATCGCTTCCACCACGAGGCCGGCCGGTGATCTTCTGACCCGATTCGACCAGCAGCTGCGGTTCGAGCTGACCGACGACCAGAGGCGCGTTGGCGAATCGATCGGCGCGGATCTGCTGCGCGCGCATCCGATGAACAGGCTCGTGCAGGGCGAGGTGGGCTCCGGCAAGACCGTGGTTGCGCTGCGAGCGATGCTGCAGGTCGCGCAGAGCGGCGGCCAGTCGGTTATGCTCGCGCCGACCGAGGTGCTGGCATCGCAGCACTTCACCTCGATCGTGCGCCAGCTCGGCGACCTCGCGCAGGAGCTGCACCCCGTCCTCATAACCGGGCAGCAGACGGCAGGTGAACGACGAAAGGCCGCTCTTGCGGCGGCGAGCGGCCAATCGCGCATTATCGTCGGGACGCACGCCCTGTTCAGCGACAGGACGTCGTTCGCCGACCTGGGGCTCGTCGTGATCGATGAGCAGCACCGGTTCGGTGTTCGCCAACGGGAGGCGCTGCGCAGCAAAGGGGTGTCACCGCACACGCTACTGCTGACGGCCACCCCGATTCCTCGCACCGTCGCCATGACCGCGTTCGGCGACCTCGACGTCTCAGAGCTGCGCACCATGCCGGTCGGACGCACGCCTATTGCCACGCACGTGGTCCCAGAATTGCGCGAACCC
>DXDC01000003.1 GCA_019115685.1 Candidatus Agrococcus pullicola | reverse complement strand
GCCCAAAAAATTCTGTAAGCTTGTCGAGTTGGGCCTGTAGCTCAGTTGGCAGAGCATCGGACTTTTAATCCGCTGGTCCCGGGTTCGGGCGCGGCCGTCCAAGAACGCGCAGCGTTCGACACGGCAGCGGTCGCGAGACGGACGCCCACGGCGGACGCCGAGCGATGCGGGCCCACGACCCAACGCCCCTTCGGCACCACGAGCCGGACGCAAACACGGCCCAAAAAATTCTGTAAGCTTGTCGAGTTGGGCCTGTAGCTCAGTTGGCAGAGCATCGGACTTTTAATCCGCTGGTCCCGGGTTCGAGCCCCGGCGGGCCCACTACACGAGACGAGCTCTTGCGTCGCTCGATCAGGTATCGCGCGCCTTCTACGAGACCCGTCAATCCGAGCGCGATTCCCACCCCGACGACAACACCCAGCAGCGGTTGTTCGTGAAACACCATGCCGCCCAGCATCCCGATGCCGGTGCTGTAAATCGCCCACGTCACGGCACCGACACTCGAATAGATGAGGAAGCGGTGACGCGGATACCGGAGCATGCCCGAGACAAGGGTTGTCGCGGTTCGCCCACCGGGAATGAACCGGCCTGCGATCAGTGCCGATCCACCTCGTTTGTCGAACGCGCGCTGCGCGTGCACCATGATCGCGCTTCCCCTCTGCGACCGGAGCAGGCGTCGGGACAGCCGGCCCGTTCCCCTCCCCATCTGATGGGCGGTGTAGTCGCCGATGATCGCGCCCAGACAGGCGGCGGCAATAAGCAACCAGGGGTTCGGCGTGCCCGAGACGGCGTAAACACCGGCAGTGATCAAGAGCGTTTCGGCGGGCACGATGGGGAAGAGCACGTCGACAGCCGTGGCCGTCAGGATCAGCAGGAACAGCCAGGGTGATCCGAGCACGGTTTCGAGCAGTGTCATCAGATCCATGCGGGCGCGCTCCTGCCACGGTGTGCGTTCGATGCGACGAGGTCTCGGTAGTGCTCCTCGAGCTCTTCACCCAGTTCGTCCCAGCTGCGCAAGTCGGAGACGTCGCGCGCGTTGCTGCGCAGTCGCAGACGAAGCGCGTCATCCGACACGAGTTCTTCGACGGCACTTGCGAGTGAGGATGCGCTGCCCGGTCGCGTCAGCAGCCCAGTTTCGCGATGCTTGACTCGATCGCGCATTCCGCCGGCATTCGGTCCGACAACGGGCGTACCGGAGGCAAGCGCTTCCTGCGCCGCCTGGCAGAACGTTTCGGTGCTGCACGGGTTCACGAAGACGTCGAATGTTGCGTGCAGCTCGGCGAGTTCGTCGCCGCCCCTGACACCCGTGAAGATGGCTTCGGGCAGCCGTGCCTCGAGTCGCGAGCGCACGGGGCCGTCGCCAACGATGACGAGCTGTGCATCCGGGATCCGGGACACTGCGCGGAGCTGCTCGAGTTCCTTCTCGAGTGAAAGCCTGCCGACGTAGCCCACCACGAGGCGACGATCGCCACGTAGGCGTTCATGCAGTTCCTCCGAGCGCTTCGCGGGGCGGAACTGTTCGAGGTCCACTCCGCGGCCCCAGTAGTGCGCGTCTACTCCGCTGTCGGCAAAAGCAGCCCGGCTCTCGTGCGAGGGTGCAAGCGTTACGTTCGCGCTGCGGTGAATCCGTTCCAACCGAGTTTCGCACCAGTCGGCGAGCAGGTTCAGCCGGTAGCGCTTGGCATAGCCGGCGATGTCGGTCTGATAGACGGCGAGTGTGGGGAGGTGCTTGAGCGCCCGGAGAGCAACCGCTCCGAATCCGAACGGAGATGCCACGTGCACGACATCGGGTGCGAACTCGTCCGCGATCCTCCTGAGCCGTCTCGACGAAGGCAGGCCGACTCGGAACTGGCGATAGGCCGGCAGATTCACTCCCGAGACTCTTGAAACTTCTGCGTCCTCGTACACGTCCGGCTTCGTCGGTGCGATGATGCGGACGGTGTGTCCGCGAGCGCGGAGGAACGACGCAACTCTGCAGACCGAGTTCGTGACGCCGTTGACCTGCGGCAAGAACGACTCGGTCACGATCAACACCCGTAGCGGTTCGATCGGGTTCTGCCGGTCGAGTTCATACGAGCCCGCAAGCAGTTCTTGTGCGTTACTCAACGTTGCCTCCGTTGTGGGTTTTCCTGGGTCGTGGGATAACGGTACGGAGCGCGGAACCCACTCGGTACGGGGTGCAGTGCACACCCGTTCGCAGCGTCCTGCAGACGCTATGCAGAAAACCGGAACCGGTGTGCGGTTTCCTCTCCTGCAGTGGCATGTTGGGCGCTTGCTACGATCGGTCGCACCATGAAGGCGCTGTTCCGGGGAATCGAGTCGCGGGTCCCTCGCGAGACCAAACAACTCCTGCGGCGGTGGTGGCTCACGGTGGTCGGCACCCTTGTCGGCGGGCTGCTCGCAGTGCCTTTGATCATCGCCGCTGTCGCGAAGCCTGAGTCCAAGGCGAGCGGCACGGTTTTCCGCTGGGAGCGCGCGCGGCAGCGTCGATACTTCGGCTTGGAGTTCGAGGTTGCGACAGCGCCGAGGTCGTTCTTCCTCATCAGCGCACTGGTCACCGCTGCCGCGTTCGTCGCCGTCAGCTACATGCTGATAGCAAGCGTCCTGATGATACTTGGCGCCATAATTCAGCTCTTCGTCGGTGGCTTCGCGATCATCAGCTTCATCCTTTGGACGACGCATCAGCCTGCTCTGCAGGTCGGGCTCCTGTACGGCCTTGCAAATACCGTCGGCGCGGTCGTGCTGGCGGAGGCGACCCGCTGGCTGCAGCGGAAAATCGATGAGCAGTTCTTCGACGTTCAGCAGCCGCGCACGGCAGAAGCTCGGATCTCCGAGCTGCTCACGACGCGCGCAGGCGTGGTTCTGGCGATCGACGAGGAGCGTAGGCGAATCGAGCGCGATATCCACGACGGCGTGCAGCAGAATGCAGTTTCGCTTTCCATGCTCATCGCAAGAGCCCGCAGGGCTGAGGAACCGGAACGCGTCGCAGCGCTTCTCGATGATGCTTTCGCCCAGTCGCGACGGCTCATCGACGAGATGCGCGAAGTGGCCTGGCGGACCTACCCGGCCGCCCTCGACGAGCATGGGCTCAAGACGGCACTCGAGCCGGTCATCCGCAACAGCCCTGTTCCGGTGGAGGTTCTCGAGCTCTCCGAGACTCGCCCTCCCCGACCCGTCGAGGCCGCCGTGTACTTCGTGATCAGAGAGGCCCTGACCAACGTCGTCAAACATGCGGAGGCGAGCTCCGCAACGCTCTCGGTCACGACGGTGTTCGACTCCAAGCGGCGCGCCCTGGCCAAGGTTGAAGTGAGTGATAACGGATGCGGAGGCGCGTCAGAGGAAGGCGGCGGGCTCAAGGGGCTTTCCAGGCGGGTAGCGGCGCTGGACGGTACGCTCACCATCAGGAGCCCCATCGGAGGAGGCACGAGAATCGAGGCGGAGATCCCGTATGCATGAATCAACCAAGGCGCCGCTCAGCGTCGTGCTCGCCGACGACTCCGTGCTCCTGAGGGAGGGTGTCCGCAGTCTGCTCGAAGAGGAGAGTATGCAGGTGGTCGCATCCGTCGGAGACGGCGAGCGGTTACTCGAAGCAGTCGCCCGCCACCGCCCCGACCTCGCGATCGTCGATGTGCGCATGCCTCCCACGCACACGGATGAGGGGCTTGCCGCGGCGCTGGAGCTGAAACACCGCCACCCCGAAACGGGTGTGCTCATGCTGTCGCAGTACGTGCTGCGCGAGTACGCGACGAAGCTCCTGAGATCCGAAACCTCCGGCGTCGGCTATCTGCTCAAGGATCGGATAACCGACATCGATCACTTCCTAGAATCCGTCTCGCGCGTAGCTGAGGGAGGCACCGTCATCGACGCCGAGGTGGTACGCCAGCTCGTCACCGATCCGGACAAGCCACGCGCGCTCGACGCACTCACTCCGAGGGAGAACGAAGTGCTCGCTGCGATGGCTGAAGGGCTCTCGAATCGAGGCATCGCACAGCGGCTGTTCGTATCGCTCAGTTCGGTCGAGAAGGCGGTCAGTTCGATCTTCGACCGGCTCGAGCTGCCTGCCGGTGAGACCACCAGCCGCCGTGTTGCGGCAGTGCTGCAGTATCTCGACGGCGGCTAGTCGGTGATCTCGCCGAGGTTCACGCTGTCGACTAAGCGCTGAGCTACTCTGCGAGGATCCTCCACCGATTCGGACGCGTAGGTGGCGAGGAATGCTTCGTGGAGTGCGCCGCCAGTGAGTAGACGAGCTACGGACTCGGCATCGACCGCAGCGGCATCCACTCTTCCCAGATGAGCTTCTTCAAGGAGATACTGCTCGACGGCAGCGGAGACAGCATGGGGCCCGACGCCGCGTTGCTGCATAGCGTTGCGGTGACTGGTCAGCAGGTCGGTACTGCCGAAAATTGAGGCCGCCATCGGGAAGTTCTCTTGATAGAAGACGATGCTCCGTTCGGTGAGCTCGACCAGGTTCTTTCGAACCGTGGAAGTGCCTGCCATTTCTGCGGGTAACCCCAGCCCGGTGGATCGTTCGGCAAGCACCGATAGGAAGATGTCGCGCTTGTCGGGAAAGTGCTTGTAGAGCAGCGCTTCCGAGCATTCGGCCTCCCGCGCGATCTGCTTCGTCGTGGCGTGCACGAGACCATCGCGCCGCATGACCTCGGCGGCCGCATCCAGGATGCGTTCGCGTGCCCTGCGCGCAGGGGGGTTTTGTTGCGTCATCAAGCTCAGTATAGTGGGGTGAGTAAACACTCACCCACCCTTGAATTGGAGCACACACGGTGTCGTTCGAAACCCTTCGCCTAGCGCTGCTCGTATTGCATTTCGTCGGGCTCGCGGCCCTTATCGGCCCGGCCCTGCTGCGAAGTGTTGCAAGCTGGACGGTGGTTCCGATCATGCTCACCGGCGCCGCGATACAGGTGGCCACCGGCAATGGTCTGATCGCGGCGAATCAGCTGCAGGGCATGCACGTCATCGAAGCCAAGATGATCATCAAGCTCGCTTTGGCTCTTGCTTCGCTCGTCCTGCTCATCGTCGCTGCCGTGCGGCTGCGAAAGGCTCGAAAACGTGGGAAGCACCTCGAAGCCCGCGCAGCGGAACGTGCCGCCGCGGGCATCGGCGGACTGGCACTGGTGACGGCGGTGATCTGGACATGAGCAAGCGTGGACACACCGCAACTCTGATAACTGCGGCTCTCGTGACGCTCGTCGAACTCGGCGCCACGCTTTCCGGCCAAGGTGGCGATCCTGTAGATCTCGTCGCGGGCT
>DXDC01000427.1 GCA_019115685.1 Candidatus Agrococcus pullicola | reverse complement strand
GCTCGGTCGGCTCTTCGGGCTCGGTCGGGTCGGGGTCCGTGACGTCTTCGGGGAAGAGCGTCGCCCAGTCGATGGCGACATCATCGCGGGTGAAGAGGTTCTCTTCGGTGGGGAACGAGCGCGATGGCCAGGAGATCACTTCGTACTCGGCGGTCTGATCCAGCTCTTCGGCCGGAACGGAGAGCACATCGCTGAGGTCGCCGTCCTCATCGATAGCGGCGGAGATCGCAGTGTCGCTCTCTCCGACGTTCGAGAGGTCCGAGCCCTGCTCGACCACGGTGAAGTACACATGCGGTTCGGTCTGGCCGGGGAGCGCCTGCACGTCGCCGAAGCCCGTGCCGGTGATCCCGATGTCGACCCGCTCTTCCGGAACCTCGGTCACGTCGAGCGAGACGCTCGGTGTCTGCGGCTCGGGCTCTTCGACAGCGTCAGCGAACTCCAACGGTGCCTTGGCGTCCAGTGTGCGATCCGCCATGGCCGTGTGGTTCGCAGTTGTGAAGACGGACGTCGGGGCCTCGTCGAGCTGGCTGACGTCGAAATCGATCTCGAAGGCACCATCGGCGTCCGGCGTGAGCTGTTGCGAACCCGCGGTGCATCCGAGCGCGTGCTGGAAGAGGTTGGTCGGCAGGTCAGTGTCGGCGCACAGGAAGACGTAGATCGCCTGATCGGGGTTGTACCCCGATCCGTTCACCGTCACGGTCTGCCCCTCGGGGTCGAGATCCGTCGACGGGGAAACGGTCAGCTGTGGGTCCCAGATGGGCTCCTCGGGGGCTTCCTGCGGAACTACCGTTAGCGAGAGCCCGTCCATTTCGGAGCCCGGTAAATAGAACCCGCCGAAGGCATCGGCTCCCGTTTCGGTAATCGTTGCGCTCCCCGCGGTAAACGTGTTGCCGTCCCATGACGTGTCCGCGAGTTGTGCGAGCGCTACATCCTCGTGCGAGAACCACGGTCCGAGCGTGGACGTGTCTACGAATTCACGTCCTTCGACATCCGCGTAGAGGGTTCCCGCGGAGGTGTCGACGCGGATGTTCGAAAAGGCGAGGTCGAGGATAGCGCCGTCGCCGTAGTCATGGCCTTCGAAGTGGACGGTTCCGTCGAACGTGATGTTCGCAGCCTGTGCGTCGGGATCCACGGTGCCGGTTCCGCTCGTGAATTGGAACGGCGCTGAATTGTCAACAATGTTGCCGCTCACGGTCACACTGCCGTTTGCGATCGGACCGTTGATGTAGTTCAAGAACGAGTTCTTGATGCCCCATGAGAGCGTCGTCTCGGCCGGATCGGCTTCGACTTCCGCTGCGTTGGCCGCGACGGCACCGACTCCGGCGATCCCGGCGCTCGCGAGGAGCGTCGACACCGTCATTGCCAGGAACCGTCTGCCGCGCTTGCGATCAGACATGGCTTCCTTTCGAAAGTGGTTGAAGTTATAGCTGCTGACCCCATGGGGACTCTCGGATCGTGTGCAGCGGGACGCGCAGTATTGCGCACTTAGGGAAGCCTAACCTAAAATCGAAGAACTGCACCAGTCGAAAGGTCCCACTATGAGTCGAACGAGCACGCGAAACGCGGCAGATATTCCCATGGACGAACTTCCCGTTTCCGGGCTCCTGAGATCGGCAACGAGCAAAGCGCACGAGAGTGCCGAGACCGCAAACTTCATCGGCAAGCTCATGCGTGGTCAGCTCAGCATCGAAGCGTGGCAGCTGATGCTGGAGCAGCTCGATTATGTCTACCGTGCGCTCGAGACCACTGCGAACGAGATGCGAGACGGTGATCAGTGCGCCGAGCTCCTGTACACGGAGCTGGATCGGGCTGATTCGATCGAGCACGATTTGCGTGCTCTGCGGGTTCGGACGGGTGTCGATCCGATTGGCATGCTGGCATCGACGCGCGAGTACGTCGACCGGATCCTCTCCTGCAGAAACGACGGTGTCCGCTACGTCGCGCACCACTACACGCGCTACCTCGGGGACCTTTCGGGCGGTCAGGTTATGCGCGTGAAATTCAAAGAGCACTACGGTCTGCAGGATGACGAAGCAACATTCTTCCGCTTCGAACACATCGACTCGGGCCCGCGGTTCAAGAAGCGCTACCGTGAGCACCTCGATGCCCTCGATCTCGACCAGGCAGGTCGAGAACGCATCGTGGAGGAGGCAAACGCCAGCTTCATGTGCAATCAGCGCATCTTCGAGGAGCTCGACGAAATCGTCACGGCACAGCAGCGAGCAGCATAGCCTTCCGTAGGGGCCAAAAAGTCGGTCTCTGTGCGGAGCGACACCGCCGTGGGGCACCGCCGTGGGCGATAGCTCGTTCCATAGATCGAGATTGTGGCCCTGACAAGTGGGGGCAGCCCTCGAGATCAGTCCTCGAGGTCGTCCTCTCCGGGAGTCCAGGAATGGCCGGGCTCACCCCAGTGGTTCTGTTTGATGACTTTCTTGATCCGCTTCTGGTGCACCTGCGGTAGCCGGTCGGCATAGAGCACACCGTTGAGGTGATCGTATTCGTGCTGCAGAATCCGTGCGAACCACCCGGTCGCTTCGACACGGTACGGCTCACCGTGCTCATCCTGAGCCTCCAGTATCGCCTCGGACGCCCGCACCAGTGGCGCTCGCTCGCCCGGGATTGACAGGCAGCCTTCCGCTTCGTCCTCATCCGCATCCCGAACGTCCAGAGGAGTAATCCAGAGCTTCGGATTCACTGCTGTTCCTTCGTGCAGCACTCCATCGTCGTCTTCCCAGTGATACACGAACAGGCGCAGCCCGAGACCGATCTGTGGCGCAGCCAGGCCGACGCCCGGGGCTTCGTGCATCGTGTCGCGCATGTCTTCGCAGAGTGAGCGGAGATCGTCATTGAAGTCGACGACAGGGTCGGCGACGGCATGCAGTACAGGTTCGCCGCTTATGCAAATGGGAAGAATTGCCATGTACTCAGCGTATCTGTGTTGATTGCGGCTACAGTCGAGGCGTGCACGTCGATCTAGTCGACTCTTTCTGGCTCTTCGCTCAGGCGGACGTCGAGTTCTCTCTGAACCCAACCCAGGCCCTGGGCATTCCCATTGCGCTTGTGGGTGCGGTGTTCCTGTCGCTGGGTACGCAAATGCAGCACAAAGGCGTGGAAATCGCGGAGGAGGGCCGCGATGCGAACGCGAACAGCATGGGGCTCCAGCAGATACTTTCGCTTA
>DXDC01000426.1 GCA_019115685.1 Candidatus Agrococcus pullicola | reverse complement strand
CGGGATCCTTGCGCACGCCCATCGCGCTGATCCCGATCGCGAAAGCGCTAGGAGCCTGCGTGACCGCGTCACCGATGGCGACGACCTGCGGGGCTCTTGCGATGGCTCCCGCAACCTCTGCAATCGTCACCGAGCCCGCATCCGCGATGATGACGCAATCGAACGGCACCTCGCTGGAGATCTCGTGCACGTTGTACGGCGATGCGAGCCACACGGGCGCCAGCGGACGCAACAGATGCGGCGCCGCGGCAGCGAGCGACGCAGAGTCCACCGTTCCCGACTTGATGATCGTCCGCAGCGCTTTCGCCTCTTCCGGCCAGTCGCGGATACCGAGGCGCCACTGCTCGGCAAGCTGCCAGGCCAGGCGACCGCTCGAAGCGGCCACGTGCGTTTCGTCGACCAGTGCGAAGTCGGTTTCGAGGCGGCTCAGCACCTGCGTATTGCCGCGGAGCAGCGCCCGCTGCGAACCGATGAGCGTCTCCAGCGCGGACTGCCACCACGCGAGTTCCAGTTCGCACTCCACCTGCTCGACGGGCACCTTGCGGTCAGCGAGATCCCGGAACAGCGGGTCGAGCTCGAGCTCCTCGAGCGACGCGATGAGTCGCGATCGTTCGCGGATGTTCGTCAGTGCGTCCGAGTTCGCCGCGAGCGAGTCGATCCATTCGCGCAGCGCATCCAGATCCATCGTGATCGCGTCGCGGTAGTCGCTCTTGAGCGCATCTCCTATCCGCTCGAGTCTGCCGAGAACACGAGCGTGCAGCTCTTCAAGGGCGCGCAGACCGCTCGGGATGGCCGGCACGGCACCGTCGGGCGTCAGCGAGTTCCAGCGCTTCCGCTGCCGTTGTACACGCACGAGCGCGTTGTGCAGATCGGTTACGCGCGCTCCCGGACGCACGTATTCGAGCGCGTGCTTCTTGAGACGTCGACGCTGCATGCCGCCCAGCGCAGCATTCGCATCCCGACGCGAGCCGGTGGCGGTGACGAGCTCTCCGATCGGCCGGTCGTAGATCGACGGATGGAAGACCTCGAGGCTCTCGCGGATCTCTATCAGCAGATCGATCTGATCGGTCAACTGCTCGAATGTTTCGAACTGCTGAATCTTCGTCGCTCCGAGGACCTCTTCCGCCTGCTCGAGCAACTCGTCCAGTTCACCGTTGGCCAATGTTTGTGCGTCTTCGAACGCGAGGTCGGCATCCCCGTCACTGTCGAAGTTCGCGCCGTACCAAGGGGTGTCGCTCTTGCTGTACTGGAACTCGCCCAGCGCGGCCGCTTCAGCCATCGTTTGCGCTGCGTGCTGACGCTTGTCGGCAAGCTGCACAATGCTCTCGCGCGAGAGGCGCGCCTGCGTCTGCGGAGGCACCGGCAGCATGGCCAGTTTCGATAGTTCGCTGAGGCAGTCAACGACCGATACCTGCAGTTCCGGATCGACACGTCGGAGCGCGGCACGGTAGTCGCCGAGCACCTTGCGGAGCCGCACGAGCGCATCGTCGATATCAGCGACGTCGGGCTCTTTCGCCTTCTCGCTGCGTCCGATCGACGAGATCAGATCCCGGCGCAGGTTCGACTCCGAGACGGCGAGGCCGGGCAGCCCCGCCTCGGAAAGACGATCTACGATCGCCGCAGTCGTGGCGCGACGAGGGCTCACGACGAGAACGCGTCGATCGTCCCCGACCAGGGCGCCGATCAGGTTCACGATGGTCTGCGTCGCGCCGGTGCCTGGCCGCGCGTTCACCGTGACCGAATTGCCTGCGAGCGCTTCGGCGACAACCTTCTCGAGTTCGCTGTCGGCGTCGAGTACGAGTCGGTCGGTCTCGGGCGACCGTTCGTCCTGCGGCACGAAGTCGGGCTCAGCGCGGAGCTGGCGCAGCCTCGATGTCGCGATTTCGTCGCCCGCCACCGCGTCCAGGATGGGGTGCGACTCGATGGTCAGGTCGTTCGACATCGCCGTCGCAACGTCCGCGAAGATCGACACGAGCACGCGCGGCTCGACGGAGAATCCCGGCACGTGCACTGCATATTCGCGGAGCCGGTCGAGTACCGGATTCGGCGAGAACGCCCCGCCATCGTCCGACAGCGATACGAGCTCCTGTTCATCGAGCTCAATGCCGTGATCGTCGCGAAGCACCCTGACGAGCTCGGGGTTCACGTAGGCGCGGCCGCGCAGCTGGAGCTCGAAGTCACGCCCCTTGCGGCGGATCACGAGGGGACGCAACAGCACGGGCGCATCGATGTCGTGCGGTTCGCCCGGCACCTGCGCGATGCCGACCGCGAGGTGCACCGCATCGATCGAGCGGGCAGCCGCCAGTTCAACCCCTTTGGACAGGATGGCCGCAGCGGCGCCGCGGGCCGCACGAAGCGCAAGGTCGTCACGGATCAAGTTCGACAGGAGCGTCGGCTTGCCGATGATGAACTGGGCGAGCCCACCCGGGTGCGTCGTGGAGAGCTCGATGCGGGTCGCCGTCGTATCGACGAAGCGCAGGAGCGAGGAACGACCGCCGATCGTAGCGATCTCGTGGCGCCAAGTGCTCCATCCGGTTCGGACTCGGCGCGGGAGTTCATCGGTGCTTTCCTCCTCCGCAACCGCGGGGCTTTCCGTTGACTCCGGGACCTCTTCCTGCCCTTCGAAGTCCGCTTGATGC